>CBFHAS010000081.1:0-20112 GCA_965653625.1 uncultured Burkholderiaceae bacterium
CCACCGCCCGTTCGCGCTCGCTGAGCCTGTCGAAGCGCCCGGCACCCACCCACCGCCCGTTCGCGCTGAGCCTGTCGAAGCGCCCGCTCCACCCGGCTTCGGCGCCAGGTAGTACCTGCCCCCCGTAGCCCATGCGATCAGCGGCGACACCACGAAGGCCGTGGCCATCGCGATCGCCGCTGAAAACGCCTGCGCCAGTTCGCCGAACGCGCCCAGGTACGCCGCCATTGAGAGCAGCGATGCCAGCCCCATCGCACCGACCCCCACCGGGTTGATGTCGTACAGGTGCGCCCGCTTGAACTCGATGCCCTTCGGCGACCAGCCCATGGGCTTGTTCACCACCAGGTCGGCCACCACCGCCATCATCCAGCTGATGGCGATGTTGCCGTACAGCCCGAGCACCCGGCCCAGGGCCGAGAAAACGTTCAGCTCCATGAGCATCAGCGCGATGAGCGTGTTGAACACCACCCACACCACGCGCCCCGGGTGGCTGTGCGTGAGCCGCGCGAAAAAGTTAGACCACGCCAGCGAGCCCGCGTAGGCATTGGTCACGTTGATCTTGAGCTGCGACACCACCACCAGCAGCGCCGTGAACGCAATGGCCCAGTCCGTGCGCGAGAACACGTACTCGTACGCCGCGAGGTACATCTGGTTGGGATCAACCGCGCGGTCCACCGGCACCGCGTGGCTGATCGCCAGGTAGGCGAGCAGCGCACCTCCCAGCATCTTGAGCACCCCGGGCACCACCCAACCCGGGCCGCCAATCAGCACGGCCGCCCACCAACGCACGCGGTTCGTCGCCGTGCGCTCCGGCATGAAGCGCAGGTAGTCGACCTGCTCGCCCATCTGTGTGATGAGCGCAAGGCCGACGGTCATCGCGGCGCCGAACATCGCCACGTTGAACCCGCCTGCCAGCCCGCTCGCGCCCGCGTAGCCGGTCAGGTCGTGCAGCAGGCCGGGGTTCTCTTGGAAGACATAGACGTAGGGCACCACCAGCAGCACGATCCACAACGGCTGCGTCCACACCTGCAGATGGCTGATGACCGTGATGCCGTGCGTCACCAACGGCACCACGACCAGCGCGCACACCAGGTAGCCCCAGGCCGGCGGAATGTCGAACGCCAGCTCCAGCGCATAGGCCATGATGGCCGCCTCCAGCGCGAAGAAGATGAAGGTGAAGCTGGCGTAGATGAGCGAGGTCACGGTCGAACCGATGTAGCCGAAGCCCGCGCCGCGCGTGAGCAGATCCATGTCGACGCCGTGCTCGGCGGCGCAGCGGCTGATCGGCAAGC
This sequence comes from uncultured Burkholderiaceae bacterium, assembly GCA_965653625.1. GTDB lineage: Bacteria > Pseudomonadota > Gammaproteobacteria > Burkholderiales > Burkholderiaceae_C > Albitalea. The sequence goes on from CBFHAS010000081.1 coordinate 1,293, forward strand.
CCACCATGAAAATAACCAGCCCGGTGACCAGGATGGCCCACAGCGCGTTCACGAAGCCGTACTCCACCAGCAGCGTCGCCCCCACCGCCTCCAGCACCAGGAACGAAGCCGCGCCGAACGCCGTGTTCGCCACCCGCAGCTCCGACCACTTGCGAAAGCCGCGCGGGGTGAATCGCAGCGCGTAGTCCTCCATCGTTTCGCGCGCGACCCACTCGTTGTAGTCGCGACGCACCTTCACGACGCGCTGCACCGCCTCGGTGCGCACCGGAGATGACATCGCCGGCCCCACGCGTGGTGCATCGCTCGATGAAGGCGTGGCGGCACTCATGGACGGCCACATGCGCAAGCCCTATGCCAGGAGGCAGGCGGCTGAACCCGTTCGTCATTCAAACTGGAACCCCCTCCCGGAGGGGGCCCGGGGGAGCAGCACGATCGCACGCAGTGCAGGGGGCCTGCAGGCCCCCTGCACTAACATGTGGCATACCGTCTGCTATCGCCCTCCCGCATGGAACTGACCCCCCGCGAGAAAGACAAGCTGCTGATCTTCACCGCAGCCCTGCTCGCCGAGCGGCGCAAGGCACGCGGGCTCAAACTCAACTACCCCGAGGCCGTGGCACTCATCAGCGCCGCCATCATGGAAGGCGCGCGCGACGGCAAGACCGTGGCGCAACTCATGAGCGAGGGCAAGACCGTCCTCACGCGCGCCGATGTGATGGAAGGCGTGGCCGAGATGATCCCCGAGATCCAGATGGAAGCGACCTTCCCCGACGGCACCAAGCTCGTCACCGTGCACCAACCCATCACCTGAAGGTATTGCCGCGCGATGGCCCACCCTTTTCGGAAGAGACCTCGATGAGAACGTTCGTCTCGCTGACTCTGGCCGCCCTGCCAGCGCTGGCCGTTGCGCACGATGGCCACGGCGCTGTCGGCGCAAGCCACTGGCATGCCACCGATCTGTGGGGCTTCGCTGCTCTCGCCGCGGCCGTCGCGGGCGCCCTGTGGTGGCAGCGGAGGAAGTGATGATCCCCGGCGAACTGCTGACCGACGGCCCCGACATCGAGATCAACCCGGGACGCCGCACGCTCACGCTGGTGGTCGAGAACAGCGGCGACCGACCCATCCAGGTCGGCTCGCACTACCACTTCGCCGAGACCAACAGCGCTCTGCGCTTCGATCGTGGCAGCGCGCGCGGCATGCGGCTGAACATTGCCTCGGGCACCGCCGTGCGCTTCGAGCCGGGGCAGCAGCGCACGGTGGAACTTGTCGATTACGCCGGTGACCGCCAGGTGTTCGGCTTCCGCGGCCTGGTGCAGGGGGCGCTGTAGCCATGGCAAAGATCCAGCGGCGCGCCTATGCCGAGATGTTCGGCCCGACCACCGGCGACCGGCTGCGCCTGGCCGACACCGACCTCGTCATCGAGGTGGAGCGCGACCTCACGCTGGCCGCAGGCGGCTACGGCGAAGAGGTGAAGTTTGGCGGCGGCAAAACCATTCGTGACGGCATGGGTCAATCGCAGCGCGTCAATGGCCCCGACGCCGGTGACGCGGTCGACTGCGTGCTCACCAACGCGCTCATCATCGACCACTGGGGCATCGTCAAGGCCGACATCGGCCTGCGTGGCTCGCGCATCGCCAAGATAGGCAAGGCCGGCAACCCAGACGTGCAGCCGGGCGTCGACATCGTCATCGGCCCGGGCACCGAAATCATCGCGGCCGAGGGCATGATCGTCACGGCCGGCGGCATCGACACGCACATTCACTGGATCTGCCCGCAGCAGATCGAAGAAGCGCTGATGAGCGGGGTGACCACCATGCTGGGCGGCGGCACCGGCCCGGCCACCGGCACCTTCGCCACCACCTGCACGCCCGGCCCCGAGAACATCGCCCGCATGCTGCAGGCGGCCGACGCCTTCCCCATGAACCTGGGTTTTTTCGGCAAGGGCAACGCCAGCCAACCCGAAGCCTTGCGCCAGCAGGTGGAGGCCGGCGCCATCGCGCTCAAGCTGCACGAGGACTGGGGCACCACGCCTGCGGCCATCGACACCTGCCTCACGGTGGCTGAGGAGGCCGACGTGCAGGTCGCCATCCACACCGACACGCTCAACGAGAGCGGCTTCGTGGAGGACAGCATCGCCGCGTTCAAGGGCCGCACGATCCACACCTTCCACACCGAAGGGGCGGGCGGCGGCCATGCGCCCGACATCCTCAAGGTGGTGGGCGAGGCCAACGTGCTGCCCAGCTCCACCAACCCAACGCGGCCCTACACGGTGAACACGCTCGACGAGCACCTCGACATGCTCATGGTGTGCCATCACTTGGACCCCGCCATCGCCGAGGATCTGGCCTTCGCCGAGAGCCGCATCCGGCGCGAGACCATCGCCGCCGAGGACATCCTGCATGACCTGGGCGCCATCAGCATGTTCAGCTCCGACTCGCAGGCCATGGGCCGCGTGGGCGAGGTGATCCTGCGCTGCTGGCAGACGGCGCACAAGATGAAGCAGCAGCGCGGCAAGCTGCCCGGCGACAGCGAGCGCCACGACAACGCGCGCATCAAGCGCTACGTCGCCAAGCTCGCCATCAACCCGGCCATTGCCCACGGCATCGCCCACGAGGTGGGCAGCATCGAGGAAGGCAAGTGGGCCGACCTGGTGCTGTGGAAGCCGGCTTTCTTCGGCGTGAAACCGGCGCTCGTGCTCAAGGGCGGCTTCATCGCCGCCGCCGCGATGGGCGACCCCAACGCCTCCATCCCCACGCCGCAGCCGGTGCACTACCGGCCGATGTTCGGCGCCTTCGGCGGCGCCTTGCACCGCGGCTCGCTCACCTTCCTGAGCCAGGCCGCGCTGGCCGGCGGCGTGCATCACCGGCTGCACCTACGCAAAACCGTGGCCGAGGTAAAAGACTGCCGCGCGGTGAAGAAGGAGCACATGCTGCACAACGGCTACACGCCGGCGATGCAGATCGACCCTCAGACCTATGAAGTGCGCGCCGACGGTCAACTGCTCACCTGCGAGCCCGCCACCGTGCTGCCGATGACGCAGCGCTACTTTCTGTTCTGAACGGGCACACGGCCCGTCCGATTTGCTTGGCCACTGTGTGCCTGAACTTCGGCGGGAAAAGGCCGGTGTCGTGCGGACACCGGCCCCATCTCCATGCTCCCTTGTCCCTGCCATGGCGTGGACCCATAGCAGCGGGCGTCACCAGGAGCCGTAAGTCACCTCAGTTGGCTGCCGTCAGCAACGTTGCCGACTTCATTTGCTCAGTCGTGAGACTGTCGGTAGACACGATGGTCAGCGTGTCGCCAAACATTGACGTCTTCGGCAATTCTGTGGTTTGAGCTTGCAGCGTTCCAGTCACCGAATCAGGGAACGAGTACATCGCTCCCGTGACCGGGTCGACAGCCAGCATCCCGATGAGACCGCCAAAGAGGACATTTCCGATGTACCAGCCATTGACGGTGCCCGTGACCGTGATCTCCTTCTTGTCGAATCCCTCCTTAGTGAGCACCACCGTGTAGACCTCGGACTTGAAGTACCCGGCCCCACGTTTCAGGGTCAACGTCACAGGCGCCGTCCCCGTATGGATCTTTTCGCCAGACCTGTTCGTGACCGTAACGGCAGCGCCATCCGGATCGCTGCGAATCGAAACGGCCTGAGTCTGGCCGTTGAAGATGCTGGCGCAACCTGACAACGCGAATGCCGCAGCACAGCTCACAAGAGCCTTCTTCATATCCCTCTCTCCGGTTGTTGTTTGGAGGTGCAAGGTTAACCGATGTTTAATTCGCAACTAATCGCACAAGAGGGCATTGAGACCTTTGTCAATACATCTTCCGATCTGGGCACGCCCGTGCGGCCTGCCGCAGCTTGAAAGTCTGCAGAGTCCTCATCTTGCCTCCTTGAGTGGCGCGCCCAGACGCAGCACCAACGAGGCTCAGTCATTTGGTTAGCATTGCCGTTCGGCATCCGCCAGCCCCTTGCCCCCTCACGAAAGCCCCAAGCTCATGACCCGCGTTTTCAACTTCAGCGCCGGCCCGGCCGCCTTGCCCGAAGCCGTGCTGCGACAAGCGGCCGACGAGATGCTGGACTGGCATGGCTCCGGCATGTCGGTCATGGAGATGAGCCATCGCGGCAAGGAGTTCATCGCCATCCATGCCGAGGCCGAGAAGCTGCTGCGCGAGCTGATGGCCGTGCCGACAAACTACAAAGTGCTGTTCCTCCAGGGCGGCGCCATCGGCCAAAACGCCTTCGTGCCCATGAACCTGCTGCGCGGCAAGACGAGCGCCGACTACGTGAACACGGGCGAGTGGTCGAAGAAGTCGATCAAGGAAGCAAAGAAGTACTGCAGCGTCAACGTGGTCGCCAGCGGCGAGGCGACGAACTTCACCGCCATCCCGAAACAGGACACCTGGAAGCCCGACCCGAACGCCGCCTACGTGCATATCTGCGGCAACGAGACCATCGGCGGCGTGCAATACCACTGGACGCCCGACACCGGCAGCGTGCCCCTGGTGACCGACATGTCGTCGGAGATCATGTCGCGGCCGGTGGACGTGAGCCGCTACGGCCTCATCTACGCCGGCGCACAGAAGAACATCGGCCCGGCCGGCCTCACCATCGTGATCGTGCGCGACGACTTGCTTGGCCAGGCCCTGCCCATCACGCCTTCGGCCTTCGATCTCAAGCAGCAGGCCGACAACGATTCCATGCTGAACACCCCGCCCACCTACGCGATCTACATCGCGGGGCTGGTGTTCCAGTGGCTGAAGGCGCAAGGCGGCCTGGGCGCCATGGAACGGCACAACGCCGCCAAGGCCGCGCTGCTGTACGACTACCTTGATTCGACCGGCTTCTACAGCAGCCCCGTCGCCCGCGACGACCGCTCGCTGATGAACGTGCCCTTCAAGCTGCGCGACGACTCCCTCGACGAGAGTTTCCTCAAGGGCGCGCAGGAGCGCGGCATGGTGCAGCTCAAGGGCCACCGCGTGGTGGGTGGCATGCGCGCGTCCATCTACAACGCCATGCCAATCGACGGCGTGAAGGCGCTGGTGGCCTACATGAAGGAGTTTGAGCAGCGTCACGGCTGACACAACGCCGTCACGCATGGCCCGCGGCGGGCGTGCGCCGCAATCCCGCAGGAGGAGGCGAACGTATGGATCGGTCGACGACGCATTTCAATGTGCTGGTACTCAATCAGATCTCGCCTTCCGGGCTGAAGCGCCTGCCGCCCGAGCGCTACAGCACGAGCAAGGAGCTCTTCCCCCCTCCCGATGCAGTGCTGGTGCGCTCGGCCGACATGCTCTCCATGGAGATTCCCGCCAGCGTCAAGGCCATCGTGCGGGCCGGCGCGGGCACCAACAACATCCCCGTCCAGGCCATGAGCTTGCGCGGCGTGCCGGTGTTCAACGCGCCGGGCGCCAATGCCAACGCCGTCAAGGAGCTGGTGCTGGCCGGCATGCTGCTGGCAGCGCGCCACGTGGCACCGGCGCTGCGCTTCGTGGCGGCGTTGGATCCGCATATGCCCGACATGGAACGCGCAGTCGAGGAGGGCAAGAAGGCCTTCGCAGGCTGCGAGCTGGCCGGCCAGACGCTGGGCGTCGTGGGCCTGGGCAAGGTGGGCTGCCTCGTGGCCGACGCAGCCATCAAGCTCGGCATGAACGTCCTGGGCCACGACCCCGAGATCACGGTCGACGCGGCATGGAGCCTGCCGGCGCAGGTGAAGAAAGCACTGAGCGTCACCGATGTGCTGCGCCACGCCCACTTCGTGAGCCTGCACGTGCCGCTGGTCGAGGCCACGCGGCGCCTGGTGAACGCCGACAACATCCGTCTCACGCGGCCTGGAACTGTGCTTCTCAACTTCTCCCGCGAGGGCGTGGTCGACGATGCGGCCGTGCTGGCTTCACTCGATAGCGGCCATCTCGGCGGGTACGTGTGCGACTTCCCCAGCGCTGCCATCAACCGGCACCCGCGTGTGATCGCGCTGCCCCACCTGGGCGCGTCCACGCGTGAGGCGGAGGAAAACTGCGCGCTGATGGCGGTCGACCAGCTGCGCGATTACCTCGAGCACGGCAACGTGGTGAACTCCGTCAACTTCCCTGGCGTCAGCATGGCGCGCGAGTCGGCATGGCGGGTGGCGATCGCGAACGCCAATGTGCCCAACATGGTGGGCCAGATCTCCACCGCCATGGCGCGCGCCGGGCTCAACATTCACAACATGGTGAACAAGTCGCGCGCAGACATGGCCTACACCCTGGTGGACGTCGACAGCCCAGTGTCGGCCAACGTGCTGGCGGAAATCAGGGCGATCGAAGGCGTGCTGGCCGTCAGGTATTTGCCGCTGTCGCTTTGAAGCAGCAACGGCCCCGGCGATGGGATGACCAGCCCGGTCACTCGCCGCCCGCTACGCCGCTTGCCGCGCCTGCTCCTTGGGAAAGGCGATCACATGATCCATTTCGAGCCGAATGCCGATCGCCTCGTGGATCAGGTGGTTGTGGTGTGAAGGCACCATCGAGAGCACCCGCGTGCCACTTGCCAGCTCCAGCGTATAGAGAATCTCGGCACCGCGGAACGCCTTGTGCAGCACCCTCGCGCGCACGGGGCTCGCGTCGTCGTGCACCACGTCATCGGGCCTGAGGAGGAGGTCGACGCGGCTTCCCGGCGGCACCGGCGAGGCGTCGTGCGCGAAGAGGATCTCACTGCCGTGCGCCACCTCGCCGATCTCGATGCGCACGCGGTCGCGCGCGATCACCTCGCCATCGACGAAGACGCCCTGCCCGATGAAATCGGCCACGAAGCGGTTGCGCGGGCGGTGGTACAGGTTGTAGGCGTTGTCCAGCTGCTGCATGCGGCCGTCTGCCATGACGGCCACTTCATCGGCCAGCGCGAAGGCTTCGTGCTGGTCGTGGGTCACGAACACCGCCGTGGTGCCGCTTTGCTTGAGGATGGCGCGCACCTCGGCGGCAAGCTGCTCGCGTAGCTCGATATCGAGGTTGGAAAACGGCTCGTCGAGCAACATGAGGCGGGGCCGCGGCGCCAGCGCACGCGCCAGGGCCACGCGCTGCTGCTGGCCGCCAGAGAGCTCGTGCGGGTAGCGGTGCGCAGCCTGTGCCAGTCCCACGGTCGTCAGCAGCTCGTGCACCCGCTCGCGGTCGGCCGCGGTGCCGCGCAACCCGAAGCCCACGTTGCGTTCCACGTCGAGGTGAGGAAAGAGTGCGTAGTCCTGGAACACCATGCCGATGCGGCGTTCCTCCGGAGGCACCTGCACTTCGCGGCTGCTCACCACCGCGCCGTCCAAGCGGATGGTGCCTTCACTCAAGCGCTCGAAGCCGCCGATGCAGCGCAGCACCGTGGTCTTGCCGCAGCCCGAGGGCCCCAGCAGGCAGCACAGCGAGCCGGCGGACAGCGAAAGCGTCAGCCCCTGCACCGTGGGGCGCGAACCGTAACGGTGCTGGATGCTTGTGAGGCTGAGGACGGGTGTGTTGACAGCTGTCATGGCGCTTCCGAAAGACGTGACCTTACACTGTCCGCGAATCAGTCTCATTTGCCACTAGCCCGGCATGCGGCCACAGCCCTGCGGGCTGATGCCTTCATGCGCCTCACGGCGCCTTTCCATGACGCTTGCCGCCACTGCCACCGCCAACGCCGGCCGCTCCGCCGGGTGGACACTGCGCCGGCCGCGCTGGCTCACGCTGCTGGCGGTGCTTGCCGCCTTGCTGGTGGTGGCACCCGTCGTCTCGGTGGGCAGCAACATGTTCAGCGGCGGGACCGGTGCGACGTGGTCGCACCTCGCCGCCACGGTGCTGCCGGAGTACATCGCGACCACGCTGTGGCTGTGCCTGGGCGTCGGCATGGCCTCGGCGCTGCTCGGCGTGGGCGCCGCCTGGCTCGTGACCCATTTCGACTTCCCGCTTCGGCGCACCTTCGAATGGGTCCTGGTGCTGCCCTTGGCGATGCCGGCCTACGTGATGGCCTACGCCTACACCGACCTCCTGCAGTACGCCGGCCCGGTGCAAAGCTGGCTGCGCGACACCTTTGGCTGGACGCGCGCCGACTACTGGTTTCCGGACGTGCGCACTGTCGAAGGCGCGATGGTGATGTTCGGCGGCGTGCTTTATCCCTACGTCTACATGCTCACGCGCGCCGCCTTCCTGGAGCGCGGCAGCGGCGTGCTGGAGGCGGGGCGCTCGCTCGGCCTCACGCCCTGGCAAAGCTTCCTGCGCGTGTCGCTGCCCATGGCGCGGCCGGCCATCATCGGCGGCGTGGCGCTCGCGCTCATGGAAACGCTGGCCGATTACGGCACCGTGTCGTACTTCGCGGTGCAAACCTTCACCACAGGCATCTACCGGGCCTGGTTTTCGCTCGGCGACCGGGTAGCTGCCGCTCAGCTGGCGATGTGCCTGCTGGGCTTCGTGGTGCTCGTGCTCACGCTGGAGCGCATCTCACGCGGCCGTGCGCGCTTCCATGGCACGGGCTCGCGCCGCCATGCACCACGCGGCACGGCGCTGCAGAGCTGGCGGGCGGGGCTGGCCATGGCGGGCTGCCTGGTGCCGCTGACGATCGGCTTCCTGCTGCCCGGGGCGGTGCTGCTGCGCATGGCCTTGCAGGAAGGCGACGCACAGTTCGGCCCGCGCTTCGTCGACCTGGCTCGCAACAGCTTCACGCTGGCCACGACGACTGCCCTGCTGTGCGTGCTGCTGGCGCTGCTCATCGCCTACGCCCGCCGGCTCGATCCGCGCCCGCTCACACGCGCGGCGCACTGGTCAGCCGGCATGGGCTATACCCTGCCCGGCTCGGTGATCGCGGTGGGCCTGCTCATCCCCCTGGCCCAGTTCGACAACGCAGTGGCGCAGTGGCTGCGCTTGACCTTCGGCTGGAACACGGGCCTGCTGCTCACAGGCGGCATCGCGGCGCTGCTCTATGCCTACGTGGTGCGCTTCCTCACCGCCGCGCTGCAAACGGTGGACGCTGCCCTGCATCACGTCACGCCGCACATGGACGATGCCGCGCGCAGCCTGGGGCTCGACCCTGCACGTACGCTGTGGCGGGTGCATCTGCCGCTGCTGCGGCGAGGGCTTTTGACGGCCGGCCTGCTCGTCTTCATCGACGTGATGAAGGAACTGCCCGCCACGCTGGTGATGCGGCCGTTCAACTTCGACACGCTGGCCACGCAGGCTTACACACTGGCGTCGGATGAACGGCTCGCAGAGGCGTCCACGGCTGCCCTCGCCATCGTGGCCGTGGGGCTGCTGCCGATGATCGTGCTGTGCCGGCAGATCGCCCGCGAGCGGCACTGATCAATCTGCAAAGCGGCCCCCGCCGGGAGCCGCGCGATCCTCAGCGGAAGAGAAAGAAGAGGCATGGCAAGACATGCCATGCCATGCACCACCGACGCCGTTCGCCCTGAGCCTGTCGAAGGGTCTACACACGGGAGTGGGGTCTGCGACACCCGCAGCCCCACCCCGCAACAACGCAACGGCGCGAGTCCCCGCGCGCGCTTGCGCGGAAGAAGAACCTCTCAGCGCCAACCTGCCCGGTCGTAAACCTTCTGCGCCTGCACGGTGGTCGCCGCCAGCTGACCGATGGGCAGCGTGTCTGCCCGGAAATCGCCCAACGCCTCAAGCGCCAGATTGGAGACCTTCGCGCTCTTCACGACCGGCCACTCGTTATTGCCATTGGCGAAATAGGCCTGTGCCTCGTCGCTCGCGAGGTACTCAAGGAACTTCACGGCGGCGGCGCGGTTGGGCGCCGTCTTCACCACGCCAGCCCCGGAGACGTTGATGTGCGTGCCCCAGGTCTTCTGGTTCGGCCACACCACGGTGAGCTTCTTCATCACCTCCTGATCTTCAGGCTTGCCCGAACGCATCAGGCGCGCGACGTAGTAGCTGTTGGATACGGCCACGCCGCACTCGCCTGCCGCCACGGCCTTGAGCTGGTCGGTGTCGCCGCCCTTTGGCGCCCGCGCGAAGTTCGCGACCACGCCCCTGGCCCACTCCTCCGCCTTGGCCTCCCCGTTGTGCGCGATGACCGCGGCGCCCAGCGAGAGGTTGTAGGGGTGAGATCCGGAACGCACGCACACCTGGCCCTTCAGACGCGGGTTGGCGAGGTCCTCATAGGTCTGCACCCACTCGGGATTGATGGTCGTCTTGTTGATGGCGATCACTCGCGCACGCGTCGAGAAGGCAACCCACGTGGGCGTGCGCAAGCCGTCCGGCACGCGCGCCTCCAGCACCTTGGAGCCGTGCGGCTGGAACAGGCCCGCCTTGTCGGCGATCTCCAGCCGCGCGGCGTCCACGGTGATCAGCACGTCGGCCGGGCTGCTGGCACCTTCGTTCTTGATGCGCTCGACCAACTCTTCTTCCTTGCCTTCGATCCGGTTCACCTTGATGCCGGTCTGCTTGGTGAAGTTGGCATACAGGGCCTCGTCCGTCTGGTAGTGGCGGGCCGAGTAGAGGTTGAGCACCTGTTGTGCGTGAGCCGAGGACAGCGCGCCCAGGGCAACCAGGGAAGCCACGACGTGCCGAAATGGAATCATGGGAAGACCTCGCAATGCGGATGAACGATGCCAAGATACTAACAGCAATGATTCTCATTTATTTGACTCCGATCATCGTACAGGCGGATCGGAGGCCGTGCCAGACTGCCGGACTTTGATCCCTGCACACTCGCACCATGCTGACCATCAACAAGCTGATTCCCAAGGGCCACGGCCTCGCCCCGGTACTGGTGAAGCGGGCCCCGACTGTCTCGCTCGACTGGGATACCCGGCAGAAGAGCCGCTTCGACGCCCAGGACTCGCAAGGCCGCGCGCTCGGCGTATTCCTGCCCCGCGGCACCACTGTGCGCGGGGGCGACGTCCTGGTCGCTGAAGACGGCTCCCTGGTGCGCGTGATCGCCACGCCACAACCCGTTCTGGTGGTGCGTCCCTGCGCCGAGCACGGCTCGCCGTTCGACTTGCTGCGCGCTGCCTATCACCTGGGCAACCGCCATGTCGCGCTGGAACTCCAACCCGACCGCCTGCAGCTCGAACCCGACCACGTGCTGGCAGACATGCTCCGCCACATGCACCTGGTGGTCTCCGAGGCCATGGCGCCCTTCGAGCCGGAAGGCGGCGCGTACGCGGCGCACGGCGCAGGCGACCATGAGCACGCGGCACATGGACATGCACACGACCACGCACACGATCATGGTCACGGGCACGACTGCACCCACGGCCACCATCCACCGCACGGGCACGAGCACTGAGCATGCCGCGCGTCATCACGCCGGCCCGCCCCTTGCCGGGCCCGGCCCTGCTCCAGCTCATGTGGCTTGCCTCGCCCGCCCTGCCGGTCGGCGGCTTCAGCTATTCCGAAGGCTTGGAGGTGGCTGTCGACACAGGACGGCTTTGCAGCGAAGCCCAGGCGGCCGCCTGGCTCGAAGACCAACTGCAGCTCGTGCTGGGGCGCAGTGAGCTGCCCGCGCTCGCCACCGCGATGACCGCATGGTGCCGCGCCGACGCATCGGCCATCGCGGACGTCAACGACTGGGTGACTCGCACGCGGGAATCGTCCGAAGCCCTGCAGCAGGCACAGCAGATGGGCCGCTCGATGGTGGAGTGGTTGAAGAACCGCAGCGACGATCCGCGCATCGGTCAACTCGCCGCGCTGGCACCCGCGCCCACCTGGCCCGTGGCCTTCGCCCTGGCCGCCGTGCACACCGGTGCGCCGGTGCGTGAGGCACTCTTCGCCTTCGCCTTCGGCTGGGCCGAAAACATGGTGCAGGCCGCACTGAAAGCCGTGCCGCTCGGGCAGAACGCCGGCCAGCGCGTGCTGGCGCGGCTGGCCGACGCCATGCCGGCCGCTGTCGATGTGGCGGCGCGTGCCACGCCCGCCGACCGTCAAGCGTTCACGCCCATGCTCGCCATCCTCGGCGCGCAGCACGAGACGCAGTACGCTCGCCTCTTCCGCTCCTGAAGCCACCCGCCCCGCACATGACCATGTTGCACTCCATCCCCGGCCGCATGAAAAAACTGCCTCCACTGCGAGTGGGCGTGGGTGGCCCCGTCGGCTCCGGCAAGACCACGCTGGTCGAGAAGCTGTGCAAGGCCATGCGCGACCGCTACGACCTGGTCGTTGTCACCAACGACATCTACACCAAGGAAGACCAACGTCTGCTCACAGTGGCAGGTGCGCTGGAAGCGGAGCGCATCATGGGCGTCGAGACGGGCGGCTGCCCGCACACCGCCATCCGCGAAGACGCCTCCATCAACCTCGAAGCAGTAGACCGCATGCTGGCCCGCTTCCCTGAAGCCGACCTCGTGTTCATCGAGTCGGGCGGAGACAACCTGGCCGCCACCTTCAGCCCCGAACTCTCGGATCTGACGATCTACGTGATCGACGTCGCTGCCGGCGAGAAGATCCCGCGCAAGGGCGGCCCGGGCATCACCAAGAGCGACCTGTTCGTCATCAACAAGACCGACCTCGCGCCGCACGTGGGCGCGGACCTCGCGGTGATGGAGGCCGACACGCGCCGCATGCGCAAGAACAGACCTTACGTGATGACCAACCTCAAGACGCACGCCGGCCTGGACGAGGTGATCCGCTTCATCGAGACCCGCGGCATGCTGTCCGGCGCAGGCGCTACAGCCACCCCAGCCGCTTGAAGCGCCGGTACAGCAGCGCGCAGGTGAGCACGATCAGCCCCAGCGCCACCGGGTAGCCGTACTTCCATTTCAGCTCGGGCATGTAATCGAAGTTCATGCCCCAGATGCCGGCGAAGGCGGTGGCCACCGCGAAAATGCCGGCCCAGGCGGCCAGCTGCTTGGTGGTTTCCGATTCCTCGATGGTGACCATGGACAGGTTCACCTGGATGGCCGTGCCGATGGTGTCGCGCAGCGTGTCGAGGGTGCCGTTGATGCGCACCAGGTGGTCGTACACGTCGCGAAAGTATTCGCGGCTGCCTTCGCACACCATGGGCACGCGCCCGCTCCACAACTTGCTCACCGATTCCATCAGCGGCGTCACCGCGTGCTTGAGCGTCATGATGCGGCCCTTGAGGTCGTACAGCCGCTCGATGTTCTCGCGCGCGGAGCCCCGCACGAAGATGCGTCCCTCGATGCCCTCGAGCTCGTCTTCCAGCGCGTCGATGATCGGAAAGTACCGGTCGACCACGGCATCCATCACCGCATAGAACACGAACCCGGCGCCGTGCCTCAGAAGGTGCGGTTCCTGTTCGGCGCGAGCGCGCACGCCCAGCAGGTTCTGCGAGCTTCGGTTGCGCACCGACAGCACGAAATTGCGCCCCACGAACACGCTGACCTCGCCCACGCGCAGGGCATCGGTCGCCGTGAACTCCACCGTGTGCATCACCGCGAACACGGTGGAACCGTACTCCTCGACCTTGGGCCGCTGGTGGCCGTGGCGCGCATCCTCGACCGCCAGGTCGTGCAGCCCGAACTCGCGCTGCATGACCTCCAGTTCATCGTCGGTGGCGTCGCGCAGAGCCACCCACACAAAGCAATCGGGCCGGCCGACATACTCGCTTATGTCCTCCACCGCGATGTCGGCGAGCTTCATGCCCTCCTGGTAGGCGACGCAGTTGATCAGCACAGCGTTGCGCTCCTGACTTCAGCGAATGGCGCCGCCGCCCATTGCCTGCAGCGCCCGCACCGCCCCTGCGCCCACCGAGGCGCCGAAGCGCTTGGCCAGCCGCTCGGCAATGTTCTCCTTGGGCGTGTAGTCCACGATCTCCTCGGCCTTGATGACCTCGCGCGCCACGTAGTCGAGGGTGCCGAACTGGTCAGCCAGGCCCAGCTTCACCGCCTGCTCGCCGTTCCAGAACAGCCCCGAGAACATCTCGGGCGACTCATGCAGCCGCTTGCCGCGACCTTCCTTGACCGTGCGGATGAACTGGCCGTGGATCTGGTCGATGGTGGATTGCAGATAAGCGCGGTGTCGCTCATCGAGCGACGAGAACGGATCCATGATCCCCTTGTTCTCGCCCGCGGTCAGCAGCCTGCGTTCGATGCCCAGCTTCTGCATGGCTCCGACGAAGCCGAAGCTGTCGATCAGCACGCCGATGGAGCCCACGATGCTCGCCTTGTCGGTATAGATTTCGTCGGCCGCCACTGCGATGTAGTAAGCACCCGAGGCGCACATTTCCTCCACCACGGCGTAGACCTTCTTCTTGTGCAGGACCTTCAAGCGCCGGATCTCGTCGTTGATGATGCCCGCCTGAACGGGACTGCCGCCCGGCGAGTTGATGCGCAGCACGATGGCCTGGGCCGTGGTTTCCTCAAATGCCGTCTTCAACGCGTTCACCAGGTTTTCGGCGCTGGCTTCCGCGTCATACGTGATCTCGCCGCGCACGTCGATCAGCGCCGTGTGCGGGCCAGAGGGCGCGGTGGCCGCGCGCCGCGCGCTCACGAACGACCACAGCAGCAACAACAACAACAGCAGCCACAGGACCCGGAAGAACACGCGCCAGCGCCGCTCGCTGCGCCGATCCCGGAGGTAGTCGCTTGCCACCTTGGCCAGCACGGAGTCCAACGGCCGCGCGATGGCGGCGGCGTCCGCCGTGGCGGTCGCAGGCGAAGGCGTAGGCCCGGAGCCGGGCAGATCGTCTTGGGGAGTCATGGGTGCTTTCGAGACAAGAAAGTCAAAGTCCGCTCAGCAGCGGACGACCGGCTGGGTGTCGCGGGAAGGATACCAATACACCTGGCCGTCGCGCTCCTCGACCCTCAGCGCCGTGAGCCGGCCGCGACCGCAGGGACCGCCCGCGCATTCGCCGCTGCCGGGGTGGTAGGCCGCGCCGTGAATGGAGCACAGGATGAACTCCCGTGCACTGTCGAGGAACTCGCCGGGCTGCCAGTCCATCTCTGTAGGGACGTGCACGCAACGGTTGAGGTAGGCCACCACCCGTCCATCGAAGCGTAAGGCGAAGGCGCGCGCCGGCTGGCGCCAGTGAAGCACATCGAACAGCAGCGCCCGGCCGCGCTCGGACAGTTCGGTCGACTCGCACAGCCGCTGCGGCGTCGGTTCGGTCTGGCCTTCATCAGGCATGGCGCATCAGCCACTGGTGAAGATCGGCCACTGAATCCGCCACATGCAGGGTTTCGAAAGCGCCGAACGCCTCGGGCTCGTGCGCGCCGTAGGTCACGCCAATGCTTGCCGCGCCGGCGTTGGCGGCCAACTGCAGGTCGTGCGTCGTGTCGCCGATCATGAGGGTGCGCTGGGGCTCCACACCGAACTCCCGCATCAACTCGAAAAGCATGCGCGGATCGGGCTTGGAGGCGGTTTCGTCAGCCGTGCGCGTGCCGTCGAACACACCCCGGAGCTTGACGCTGCCGAGCGCCTCGTCCAGGCCCCGTCTCGACTTACCGGTCGCCACGCCCAACCAGTGGTGACGCGACTTCAGCGCCTGCAGCATGGAAAGCGTGCCGTCGAACAGAACCACCTCGTGCTGCTGCGCGAAGTAGTGGTGGCGGTAGCGATGCTCCAGCTCGGGATAGCGTTCGCTCGGCAGCCGGGGCGCGGCATGCGCAAGCGCCTCGGACAGGCCCATGCCGATCACATAGGCAGCGTCGCGGTCACTGGGCACCGGCACGCCGAGATCGGCGCACGCGGCCTGGATGCAACACGCAATGAGTTTCGTGGAGTCGAACAGCGTGCCGTCCCAGTCGAAGACGATGAGGTCGAAGCGTTGTGGTCGGTTGTTCACGTGAGGGCATCCAGAAGGGCTTGGCATTCGGCGGGCAGCGCAGACTCGAGCTCCAGGGTGTCGCCGCTGGCAGGATGCGCAAAGCGCAGCCGCCTTGCATGCAGAAACATGCGGTCGAAGCGACAACCGGGCACGGTTTCGCCGCGCGCCAGCGCCTTGTTGAGAGCGAAGTCGCCGTACTTGTCGTCGCCGGCGATGGGATGGCCTTCATGGGACAGGTGAACGCGAATCTGGTGCGTGCGGCCGGTCTTGATAGTCACCTCCAGCAAGGTGAACGCGGCGTAGGCCTTCGCCACCTTCACCAGCGTGATCGAACGCCGGCCCTCGTCGCCCTGCACCACCCGCACCCGCCGCTCGCCTTCGGCGCTCAGGTACTTGTGCAGCGGCACATCGATGACCTTGCACGACACGGGCCAAGTACCGCTCACCAGCGCCGAGTAGGTCTTGCCGGTGTCGCGCTGGCGAAACTGGTCCTGCAGCGCCGTAAGCGCGGAGCGCTTCTTGGCCACCAGCAGCAAGCCGGATGTCTCCTTGTCCAGCCGGTGTACCAGCTCCAGCATGCGGGCCTGCGGGCGCGCCCGGCGCATCTGCTCGATGATGCCAAAGCTCACCCCGCTGCCGCCATGCACGGCCACGCCCGCCGGCTTGTCGACGGCCAGCAGGTGCTCGTCTTCATAAACGATGGGGAAGTCGCGCGCCGGCACGGCCACCGCCTCGGTCCGCTCGGCGGTGCGCACGGGCGGCACGCGCACCTCGTCACCTATCGCCAAGCGCGTGTCTGCCGAGGCCCGTCCCTTGTTGACGCGCACTTCGCCGGAACGGATGACGCGGTACACGTGGGTTTTGGGTACGCCCTTGAGAAGCTTGACAAGAAAGTTATCCAGCCGCTGACCTTCGGACGCCTCGTCGATGCACACCCGCATGGCCGTCGGTGTGGCAGGCCGCACGCTTGCCGGCCCCGGGGCCTTGGCGGCCTTTGCGTCGGCCGTCACTTTGACCCCTATAATGCGTTGCACCACGTTTGAAGCGTAAGTGATTGATTTTCCTGAGTTTACTCGGGCACTTGCAAAGGCGTGGCGGCTGGGGACCAAGGGGTTGCCCGGCCACAGGTGATGCAACGCCCCCGGCAAACGGCGGGGCCCGTCCCCGAGCGACGAGGCAGCCGGTCACCGGTGGCGGCAGAGTAAACGTAGAACCACAAGGGGCCCAAGGCCCCGAGACAAAAGGTTTCAGGCAGAAGACGCGCAGGCTCAGGCCCCTTTCGCCACCCCCCCCCCCCCCTGCCCCCCCCGCCACCCCTCGTCGCGCATGTCGGCCCCAACCATCCCCCCCCCCCGCGCCCCGCGCCCGCTCCTGGCGGCCACGTCGGCCGCGGGCGATGCCCATGCGCGCCCGGTGTCCGAAAGTCGCCGGACACCGCCGCCGCGCGCGGCCGTGCCCTCGCCCAATGGGCGAGCCGGCGCGGCGTCGTCGGCGGCATTCGCACACTTGGCTGCCACGCACGCGCCAACGCTGCCCGCCTGATCGCAGTTCGATCGGCAGGCAGTCCAGGGCGATTCCTTCTTCGGTTCTCCACGTTTCTCGTGCATCGATGAGTCGCCCCGGTCACACGGTGGCGGCGTGATGGGCTCGCCCACTTTCGCGGTGGCGGGCAAAGGAGTGCACATGAAACGCATGCTGATCAACGCGACGCAGCCCGAGGAGCGGCGCCTCGCAATCGTCGACGGCCAAAAACTACTCGACTTCGAAACCGAGATCGAGGGCCGCGAACAGCGCAAGGGCAACATCTACAAGGCGGTCGTGACGCGCGTCGAGCCTTCGCTCGAAGCCTGTTTCGTCGACTACGGCGAGGACCGGCACGGCTTCCTGCCCTTCAAGGAAATCTCGCGCAATTTCTTTCGCGACGGGGTCGATGTGCGCTCGGCGCGCATCCAGGACGCCATCAAGGAAGGCGACGAGATCCTCGTGCAGGTAGATAAGGAAGAGCGCGGCAACAAGGGCGCCGCGCTCACCACCTTCATCTCGCTGGCCGGCCGCTACCTCGTGCTCATGCCGAACAACCCCCGTGGTGGCGGCGTGTCGCGCCGCATCGAGGGCGAGGACCGCGAGGAGCTCAAGGAGACGCTAGACCAGCTTGATTACCCCAAGGGCATGAGCCTCATCGCCCGCACTGCGGGCATCGGCCGCTCCGCCGCCGAGTTGCAGTGGGACCTCAACTACATGCTCAAGCTGTGGAACGCCATTGATGGCGCGTCCAAGACCGGCAAGGGTGCGTTCCTCATCTACCAGGAATCGTCGCTCGTCATCCGCGCGATCCGCGACTACTTCACCGCCGACGTTGGCGAGATCCTGATCGACACCGACGACATCTTCGAGCAAGCGCAGCAGTTCATGAACCATGTCATGCCGGAAACGGCGGGCAAGGTGAAGCGCTACCGCGACGATGCGCCGCTGTTCTCGCGGTTCCAGATCGAGCACCAGATCGAGACCGCCTTCTCGCGCACCGTGAACCTTCCTTCCGGCGGCGCCATCGTCATCGACCACACCGAGGCCCTGGTGTCGGTCGACGTGAACTCCGCGCGCGCCACCCGCGGCAGCGACATCGAGGAGACCGCCACCCGCACCAACCTCGAAGCCGCAGACGAGATCGCGCGCCAGATGCGTTTGCGCGACCTGGGTGGACTCATCGTGGTGGACTTCATCGACATGGAGGAGTCCAAGAACCGCCGCGAGGTGGAAACCCGGCTGCGCGAGGCACTGCGGCAGGATCGCGCGCGCGTGCAGTTCAGCTCCATCTCCAAGTTCGGGCTGCTTGAGCTGTCGCGTCAGCGCCTGCGCCCCGCGCTGAGCGAAGGCAGCCACATCACCTGCCCGCGCTGCAACGGCACCGGCCACATCCGGGACACCGAATCGTCCGCGCTGCAGATCCTGCGCATGGTGCAGGAGGAGTCGATGAAGGAGAACACGATTTTCACGAATGTCGCCCTGACCGATGATGGAGACGTCTGGTGGGAAGGCCTGACGAAGGAAGCGCCTGCCCATCTGATCGATTGGCAGGGCAAGGATTGGACGCCGGACTGCGGTCGTCCGGCAGCCCATGCGAATGCCCGCTTCACCGCGCCGGCGAGCCAG
>CBFHAS010000082.1:0-19978 GCA_965653625.1 uncultured Burkholderiaceae bacterium
ATCTCGAGAATCGGCGCCGGTGCGCTGCTCGCGCTGCCGCTGTATGCCCTCACCTGCAACGGACAGCGCACCCTGCGCACGGCGGGCCGCTTGGCGGCGGCGCTGATGGCGCCCGCGCGCCTGAACGCCGAGCACTGCTTCGACAGCCGAGATTAGTCCGAATCCTCAACGGGCTTTACGACGTCTGATGCCAGCCGGCGCCAGTAAATGACGATGAATTTCGCCGAATCCTTCAAGGCGCCTGCCACGGCAGTGACTTCAAGCGCGTCGTGTGGCTGCAAAGCGCGGTGTCCCGCTTACAGCCAAATTCGTGCCACGGTGTCGCCTCGTCGCCGCGGTCATCTGGCGAACGCTTTCAGCGCCGCCCGCGCCTCGGCGAGCACCCGCTGCGGCTCCATCGTTTCGAGACATTCGCTGCGGCTGGCGTTGTGACCTTCGCAGCCGGCACGGTTGCAGGGCACACAGGAAGGCGTGCCCTGAAGCAGAGTGACCTTGCCGCTGCGCTGCGTAAAACCCCGCCGCTCATAGGGCACCTCCATCGGCTGCCGACCAGACCAGGGCCCCCACACCCGCGGATCGATCGGGCCATACAGCGCAACCACCGGCACGTCGCACGCAGCGGCGAGGTGCGTCACCGACGTGTCCGGGCCGATGTACAGCGACGCGCTGCGCAGCAACGTTGTGAGCTGGTTCAGATCGAGCACCCCCGCCAGGGGCAGCAACTGCGGCGAGGCCGCCATGCGGGCGACCTCGGCCACGGCAGCCCGGTCGGCCCCGGAAGGTCCGCCGGTCAGCACGACCTGCAGGCCATCGCCGATCAGAGCCCGGGCCAGCTCGGCGTAGTGCGGAAGCGGCCATTGTTTGTAGCGCACGAGCGAAGGCACTTGCGCCACCACGTAGGGTGAATGCAGCCGATGGGCAACCTCCGCCGGCAGGTCGGCCCCGGCAGGCGTGACGACCTCGGCTTCGGCGGGCTGCACCCAGGGCGACAGCAGCCGCAGCTTGTCGATGAGGACGTGGGAATGGGTTCCACTCAGCAACACGGCATGGTCGAGCAGCGCCCGCTTCCACCAGGCGCGGCGTTCGTCGGGAACCTGACCGCTGCGCACGCGCGCCGCGATCCAGCCGTAGAGATGGGCCCGGTCGGTGTACTGGGCCACCAGCGCCAGATCGTAGCGGCGCCACAGGCGCCTGATGAGCGATGTCGACTGCAGCCAGCCGCTGCCGTGGGGCACCTCGATCAATTCGTGCACGTCAGGGTTGCCCCTCAGCATGCCGAGCGTGCCGGAAAAGCCGAGCACGTCGATCTGGGCGGCTGGCCAATGCTGCTTCGCGGCGCGGATCAGCGGCGTGGTCAGCAGCACGTCGCCAATCTGCCGCGTGCAGATGACAAGCAGGCGCCGGAACTCGGCGTTGCGGTCCAGGGCGGCCTTCACTTCTCGCGCCTCACATCAACACGATGTCGTACTGCTCCGGCGACCCCGTCGCCTCCGCTTGCAGGGAGATCGGCTTGCCGATGAAATCGGAGAGCCCGGCGAGATGCTGGCTTTCCTCGTCGAGCAGCATCTCCACCACCGCAGGTGCAGCGATGACGCGAAACTCCTTCGGGTTGAACTGCCGGGCTTCCCGCAGGATCTCGCGCAGGATGTCGTAGCACACGGTGCGGGGTGTCTTCACCTGGCCCTTGCCCTCGCAGGTGGGGCACGGTTCGCACAGCATGTGCGCCAGCGACTCGCGGGTGCGCTTGCGCGTCATCTCGACGAGGCCGAGTTGCGTAAAGCCACTCACCGTGATCTTGGTGCGGTCGCGCGCGAGCTGCTTGCGGAACTCCGCCAGCACGGCGGCCTGGTGCTCCTCGCGCGTCATGTCGATGAAGTCGACGATGATGATGCCGCCCAGGTTGCGCAGGCGCAGCTGGCGCGCGATGGCGCCCGCCGCCTCGAGGTTGGTCTTGAAGATGGTGTCGTCGAAATTGCGCGCGCCGACATAGCCGCCGGTGTTCACGTCGATCGTCGTCAGCGCCTCGGTCTGGTCGATGATGAGGTAGCCGCCCGACTTGAGATCCACGCGCCGCGCCAGCGCCTTGGTGATTTCCTCGTCGACGTTGTACAGGTCGAAGATGGGCCGCTCGCCCTTGTAGTGCTCCAGCCGGCTCACCGAACTGGGCGTGAACTGTTCGCCGAACGTTTTGAGCGCCTCGTATTGCATGCGCGAGTCGATGCGTATCGAATGCGTCTCGTCGTGCGCCATGTCGCGCAGCACGCGCTCGGCCAAGCTCAAATCCTGGTGCAGAAGCGTGCCGGCAGGCATCTTGAAGCTGCGCTCGCGGATCGCGGCCCAGGTCTTGCGCAGGTAGGCGATGTCTTCGGCCAGTTCCTCATCGGTGGCCTCTTCTGCGTTGGTGCGCAGGATGAAGCCGCCACCGCTGCCGCCTTCAGGCTTGCCTGCCAGGGCCTGCATCCGGGTGCGCAGCTGCTCGCGCAACTCGGGCGAACCGATCTTCTGCGACACGCCGATGTGGTCGTCCTGCGGCAGGTATACGAGCAATCGGCCGGCGATGCTGATCTGCGTGGACAGGCGCGCGCCTTTGCTGCCGATCGGGTCTTTGATCACCTGCACGGTGAGCGTCTGCCCTTCGAACACGAGCCGCTCGATGGGCGGGGGCGGTGGCGCGCCGTTGCCATGGTCGCCGCCGCGCCCGGTGCCGCCGTTGACGTGCACGTCGGCCACGTGGAGGAAGGCAGCGCGCTCGAGGCCGATGTCGATAAAGGCGGACTGCATGCCGGGCAGCACTCGCACCACGCGGCCGGCGTAGATATTGCCGACGAGACCGCGCTCCAGGGCGCGCTCGACGTGCAGTTCCTGCACCGCGCCGTTCTCGACGATCGCGACGCGCGCCTCCTGTGGCGTCCAGTTGATGAGGATGTCTTGCATGGGACGGGTAGGTGCGGCGCTCAGAAGCTCACGCGCGCCTGTCTCAGCAGTTGCGCCGTCTCGTACAGGGGCAAACCCATGATACCGGAGTAGCTCCCCTCGATATGGCTGATCCAGGCCGCCGCTGCACTTTGGATGGCATACGCCCCCGCCTTGCCGAAGGGCTCGCCGGTGGCGACGTAATGCGTGATGTCGCGCTCGTCGAGCTTTGCGAAGCGCACGCGCGACACGTTGACCGCGAGCGCCTGGGTGCGCCCCCAGGCCACTGCTACCGCGGTGATCACACGATGCGTGCGGCCGGACAGCAGCGCCAGCGTGGCTTGCGCCTCGACCGCGTCCGCCGGCTTGCCCAGCACGCGGCGCCCGAGTGCCACGGTCGTGTCGGAGCACAGGATGGGTGCCGGTGGCAGCGCCCGGGCGGCGAGGCGGCGGCGCGCGGCTTGCAGCTTGGCGCGCGTGACCCGCTCCACATACTGCTCGGGCGACTCGCCGGCCCGCTCGGCTTCGAGTGCCTCCGCATCTTCGTCGGGGCCCGGCAAAAGCGGCTCGTGCCGCACGCCGAGTTGGTCAAGCAGTTGTCGGCGTCGCGGGCTTTGCGAGGCGAGATAGACAAAAGGGTGTCGGGCGCCTGGGTGCGCGGTCTTGGGCGAGGATGGGCTCATTCGCGGTGGTAGGGGTGGTTCACCATCACAGTCCACGCGCGATAAAGCGCCTCGGCCAGCAGCACGCGCACGAAGGCGTGCGGCAGGGTCAGGTCAGACAAGCGGATGCTTTCGTCGGCGCTGGCCTTGAGCGTGGCGTCGAGTCCGTCAGGACCGCCGGCGATGAGGGCGACATCGCAGCCGTCGTTCATCCAAGCCTGCAGGCGCTCGGCGAGTTGCACGGTGGAAAGCCGCGTGCCGCGCTCGTCGAGTACCACGCGCCGCGCGCCTTTCGGAATGGCCGCCTCGATGCGCTGCGCCTCGGCGGTCATCAATTGCACCGCCGTGCGGGTGCTGCGCGGCTCTGCCTTCACCGCTTTGAGTTCGAGACGCAGTTCAGGCGGGAAGCGTTTGGCGAACTCCTCGTACGCGGCGTCGGCCCAGGCCGGCAGGCGCTGCCCGACCGCCACCAGCAGGAGTTTCACGCCCGGGAGACGCTCTTCTTGGCCGCCACCTTCTTGACCGGTGCCGTCCTGGCCGGCGCCTTCTTCGCCGTGGCCTTCACGCCGACGGTGCGGGTGACGGCCGGCTTGGCGGCGGTCTTGCGTGCGGGGGATTTGCGCGCAGCCGTCTTGCGCGCGGCGGCACTCACGCCCGGAGCCTTGCCAGCGGGGGCTCTCGTTGCCGATTTGCGCGCGGGCGCGGCCTTCGTCTTCGACTCGACCTTCCTGGCCGGCGATGCCTTCTTCGCGGGGGCAGGCTCTTTCCCTGCCGATGAACGTGATTTCGTCGAGGCAGCCTTCTTCGCGGGCGCCTTCGAAACCGGAGCCGGCTCTTGTTCCTCAGAGCTCTTCACCAGGCGCACCGGCTTGTCGTCGAGCTTCATGCGCACGGGCTTCTCGCCCCAGAGCTCTTCGAGGTGGTAGTAGTCGCGGATGGCCGGCTGCATGAGGTGCACGACCGCCGCTCCACAGTCGACGATGATCCACTCCCCGTTGTCCTCGCCCTCGGTGCGCATGACGGGAAAGCCCTTGGACTTCACCGCGTCGCGCACGCTCGACGCCAGCGCCCTGGTCTGCCGGTTGCTGGTGCCCGAGGCGATGATCACGCGCTCGAAGAGCGGCGACAGGTGCTCGGTGTTGAATACCACGATGTTGTGGCCTTTCACGTCTTCCAGCCCATCGACGATGGCTCGTTGCAGCTTGCGGATGTCCATTCAGTTCCCGGTGTGTCCTCGGTAGAGGCGGTGTTGGTCAATATAGCTCGCGACGGCGGCAGGTACCATCGAGGCGATCTCCTCTCCGTCGGCGATGCGCCGACGGATCTCGGAGGAAGAAATGTTGATGCGCGGCAACGGCAGCGGCAGCATCCGATGGCCGTGCGACTGCAGTTCTTCGCTCGGCGTGGGCGCGACGCCTTCGCGCTCGGCCACCGCGAACGTCACCTCGCGCGCCAGCTCGCGCCACTGGTGCCAGGTATGCAGTTGACCGTACTGGTCCTGCCCGATCACCAGGAACCACTCTGCCGGCCCGGGGTGCGTGGCCTTGAGGTGTCGCACGGTGTCGATCATGTAGCTGGGGCCATTGCGATCGAGCTCGCAGCGGTCGAGCACCAGGTGCGGCTCGCCTTGAATGGCCTGCGCCAACATGGCAGCGCGGTGCTCGGCGGGCGCCAGTTCGCGCGGCTTCTGCCAGGCATCACCCGCGGGCAGCACGCGCAGTTCGTCAAGCGACAGGTGCTCGACGGCCATGCGTGCCAGCGCCAGGTGCCCCAAGTGCACCGGGTCGAAACTGCCGCCATACAAGCCGATTCGCTTCAAGTGGCCCAGTCGCGCGGACGGAGGAAGTCGCTGTACAGCCGTGCTTCCGGGGAGCCCGGCTCAGGTTGCCAGTTGTAGCGCCATGTCGCGAGGGGAGGCATGGACATCAGGATGGATTCCGTGCGCCCGCCCGACTGCAGACCGAACAGCGTGCCGCGGTCGAACACGAGGTTGAACTCGACGTAGCGCCCTCGCCGGTACGCCTGGAAGTTGCGCTCGCGCTCGCCGAAGTCCAGCCCCTTGCGGCGTTGCACGATGGGCAAATAGGCGGCGAGAAAGGCATCGCCCACCGCGCGCATGAGTGCGAAGCCGCCTTCGAATCCCAGCTCCGAGAGGTCGTCGTAGAAGATGCCGCCGATGCCGCGAGGCTCCTGGCGGTGCTTCAGGTAGAAGTACTCGTCGCACCATTGCTTGAAGCGCGGGTACTTCTCCTCGCCGAAGGGTGCCAGCGCGTCGCGGTTGACGCGGTGGAAGTGCGTCGCGTCCTCTTCGAAACCGTAGTAGGGCGTGAGATCCATGCCGCCGCCGAACCAGGTGACGGGCTCGCGCCCGGCCGCCAACGCGATCAGCATGCGCACGTTCATGTGAACGGTCGGCACGTACGGGTTGCGCGGGTGGAACACCAGCGACACCCCCATCGCCTCAAAGGGGGCGCCGGCCAATTCGGGCCGGTGCTGCGTGGCTGAAGGGGGCAGCGCAACGCCCTTCACGTGCGAGAAGCTGCAGCCACCGCGCTCGAGCAGCGCGCCGCCTTCGAGCAGCCGCGACAAACCCTCGCCTTCGAGCTTGCCGCCGGGCTCGCGCACCCAGCGGTCGCTCATGAAGGGCGATCCTTCCTCGCCCTCCATGGCTTTGACGATGCGCTCCTGCAGGCCGAGCAGGTAGTCGCGGACAAGTTGCTGCCGGTCCATGTGCAGCTTAGCGCTTGACGGCGCGATGCCCGATGTCCTGCCGGTACTGAGCGCCGTCAAAGCGGATGCCGCGCACCACGTCATACGCGCGCTGCTGCGCCTGCCTCACCGAATCGCCGAGCGCCGTGACGCACAGCACGCGGCCACCGCTGGAGACCAGCCCCTGGTCCTGCAGCGTGGTACCGGCGTGGAAGACCACGGCGTCCGGCGCCTCCGCCGGGATGCCGGTGACCCCGTCGCCCTTGCGCGGCGAAAGCGGGTAGCCGGCAGCCGCCATGACCACCCCCAGCGCGACACGCCGGTCCCACTGAAGGTCCACCTGGTCCAGCGTGCCGTCGGTGGCATGCATGAGCACGTCGAACAGGTCGCTCTTGAGCCGCATCATGATGGGCTGCGTCTCGGGGTCGCCCATGCGGCAGTTGAACTCCACCGTGCGCGGGTTGCCCTGCGCATCGATCATGAGCCCGGCATAGAGAAAGCCGGTGAACGGCATGCCGTCCTTCGCCATGCCCTGGATGGTGGGGAGCACGATCTCCTGCATGACCTTGGCGTGCACGTTGGGCGTGACCACCGGCGCGGGCGAGTAGGCGCCCATGCCGCCCGTGTTGGGGCCCTGGTCGCCGTCCTGTAGCCGCTTATGGTCCTGGCTGGTGGCCAGCGAGACGACGTTCTTCCCATCGGACACCACGATGAAGCTCGCCTCCTCGCCTTCGAGGAACTGCTCGATCACCACCCGCGCGACACCGGCGTTGTGCTGCACGCCGAGCTTGTTGTCCACGAGCATCCAGTCGATGGCCTCGTGCGCCTGTGCAAGCGTGGTGGCCACCACCACGCCCTTGCCGGCAGCCAGGCCGTCGGCCTTGATCACGATGGGCGCGCCCTGACGGTCGACGTAGGCATGGGCGGCAGCGATGTCGGTGAACGCCTCGTAGGCCGCGGTGGGGATGCCGTGCCGCTGCATGAATGCCTTGGCGAACGCCTTGGAGCTTTCCAACTGCGCCGCGGCCTGAGTGGGTCCGAAGATGCGTAGCCCGCGCGCACGGAACACGTCGACCACACCGCCGGCCAGCGGCACCTCGGGGCCGACCACGGTGAGCCCGATCTTCTCTGTCTGCGCGAAGTCGGCGAGCGCATCGAAATCGACGAGGGACACGTTGTGCAGCCGGTGGTCCAGCGCCGTGCCGCCGTTGCCGGGGGCCACGTACACCGTCTGCACCTTGGGCGACTGCACCAGCTTCCACGCGAGCGCGTGCTCGCGGCCGCCGCCACCGATGACGAGCACTTTCATTCGGAAAGGTCCGCGTTGTGGTAGACCTCCTGGACGTCGTCCAGGTCTTCCAGCAGGTCGAGCAGCTTCTGCATGCGCTGCGCGTCTTCTCCGGTCAGCTCGATGGTGTTGTCGGCGCGCATGGTCACTTCCGCCACTTCCGGTGTGAGACCGGCCTTTTCAAGCGCGCCCTTCACGGTTTCGAAGTCAGAGGGCGGGGTGAGCACCTCGATGGAGCCGTCCTCGCCGGTGATCACGTCCTCGGCGCCCGCTTCCAGCGCAGCTTCCATCACCTTGTCTTCGCCGGTGCCGGGCGCGAATATCAGCTGCCCGACATGGCGGAACTGGAAAGCCACCGAGCCCTCGGTGCCGAGGTTGCCGCCGTATTTGGAGAACGCGTGCCGCACCTCGGCCACGGTGCGCACGCGGTTGTCGGTCATGCAGTCGACGATGATCGCCGCGCCGCCGATGCCGTAGCCTTCGTAGCGCACTTCCTCGTAACTCACACCCTCGAGATTGCCGGTGGCTTTGTCCACGTTCTTCTTGACCGTGTCGGCCGGCAGGTTGACCGCCTTGGCCTTGTCGATGGCCAGGCGCAACCGGGGGTTCATGTTGGGGTCGCCCCCCCCCTGCCGCGCGGCGACCATGATTTCACGGATGACGCGCGTCCAGATCTTGCCGCGCTTCTCGTCCTGCCGGCCTTTTCGATGCTGGATGTTGGCCCATTTGGAATGACCGGCCATGGTGATGTCGCGAGTGGAGAAGGGGCCGCGATTTTAGCGGGCTCGGTCCACAGGTAGACTGCTCCGACTCCCCAGCTGCCCGAAAGACGCCCATGGCCGACGCCCTCCTCATCGCCAGGCACGGCGACATCGAGTGCCATCTCCTGCCGGCATTGGCCAACCGCCACGGCTTGATCACCGGGGCCACCGGCACCGGCAAGACCATCACCCTTCAGGCCATGGCGCAGGGCTTCAGCCGCATCGGCGTGCCCGTCTTCATGGCTGACGTGAAAGGTGACCTCACCGGCATCACGCAGCCGGGCACCATGGCCGGCAAGCTGGCCGCGATCATCGCCGAGCGCGGTCTGCCGGCGCCGCAGCCGGCCGCCTGCCCGGCCACTTTGTGGGACGTGTTCGGCGAGCAGGGCCACCCGGTGCGCGCCACGGTGAGCGACATGGGACCGCTGCTCCTGTCGCGCATGCTGGCCCTCAACGAAACGCAGCAAGGCGTGCTGCAGCTCGTCTTCAAGATTGCCGACGACAACGGCCTGCTCCTGCTGGACCTGAAGGACCTGCGCGCCCTGCTGCAGCACGTGGGCGAGAACGCCTCGCAGTTCACCACCGAATACGGCAACGTCAGCGCCGCGAGCATCGGCGCGATCCAGCGTGGGCTGCTCCAGATCGAGGAGCAAGGCGGCGACCGTTTCTTCGGCGAGCCCATGCTCAACATCGCCGATTTCATGCAGGCGACCGATGGTCAGGGCGTGGTCAACATCCTGGCCGCCGACCGCCTGCTCAACAGCCCGCGCCTGTACGCCACCTTCCTGCTGTGGATGCTGTCGGAGTTGTTCGAGCAGTTGCCCGAGGTGGGCGACCTGCCCCAGCCGAAGCTGGTGTTCTTCTTTGACGAGGCTCACCTGCTCTTCAAGGATGCGCCGGCCGCGCTGGTGGAGCGCATTGAACTTGTGGCGCGGCTGGTGCGCAGCAAGGGCGTGGGCGTTTATTTCGTGACGCAGAACCCGCTCGACGTGCCCGACACCGTGCTCGCGCAACTGGGCAACCGCGTGCAGCATGCTTTGCGCGCTTTCACGCCGCGTGACCAGAAGGCGGTGAAGGCGGCGGCCAGCACCATGCGCGCCAACCCGAAGCTCGACGTCGAAGCCGCCATCACCGACTTGGCCGTGGGCGAGGCGCTGATCAGCTTTCTCGATGAGAAGGGGCGCCCGGGCATCACCGAGCGCGTGTATGTCATCCCGCCCGGCAGCCAGATCGGGCCCATCGCGCCGGAGCAGCGGCGCACGCTGATGGCGGGCTCGCTGGTGTCGGGTGTGTACGACGAGCCGGTCGACCGCGAGTCCGCCTATGAAAAGCTGAAGGGCCGCGCGCAGACCGGTCCTACGACCGTGCCCACCGGTCGCCGCATGGAAGACGCCGGTTCAACGCCCACGGCCCAAGGCAGCAGTACGGGCAACTGGTTCGGCGACGTGGCGGGCGGGCTGCTGCGGGGTTCCGGCCGCAAGGATTCGGTGCTGGAAACGGTGGCCAAGTCGGCCGCTCGGTCCATCGGCTCGACCGTCGGCCGAGAGATCATCCGCGGCGTGCTGGGCAGCCTGCTGGGCGGCACCTCGCGTCGGCGCCGCTGAAGAACCCGTGTACCAGTGAAGCGCGCCCTGCCCCGCGGGACAACGCCAACCGGCAAAACCTGCAAAACCGGAAAAACGTGCAGCGGCGCGCCTGCGCAGTTTCGCGCGCCTTGTTAACCCTACAAGGCCAGCGCTCATGCCTGGACTGTGGCACGGCAGTTGCCGAGAAGCGGGTGCAGGGGGTGGGCCATTGCGCCCGCGAAGCAACGCTTCTTGTGGGAGTCCACTGAATGAACACGTCAGGCATGAACATCCTGAGCGCGACGGTGCTGGCTGTCGCACTGGCCGCGCCGCAGGCGCACGCTGCACTCGGCGATTCGCTGTTCGCTTCGGGTGGCGAGATCGAAATGCGTTTTGAAGGCTCGAACGCAAGCTTCTCGAGCCTGGTCAGCGTGAACGGGCCACCGGAGATCTTCCCGAACCGCGCGACAGCGGTTGGAACCACCACGAACATTGGGTTCTTCGACGCCGGCACGCGGCTGGACGTGGTGCTGCACGTGCTCACCACCGGGCAGTTCTTTCACGCCGGCCCCGGTGAGCTCAATGCCGACGGCCTGCCGCACGCGCTGGTCACCCAGGCCGACGACCGCACCTTCGTGAGTTTCGAAGACCTCGCGGGCGGCGGCGACCGCGATTACAACGACCACATGTTCTCGTTCACGAACGTCCAGACCACGGTCGTGCCTGAGCCTTCGGTGTACGCGCTGATGCTGGCCGGCCTGGTCGCCGTGGGCTTCGCGGCCCGCCGCTCGCACCCCGGCCGCTGAGAGGGTGAGAGCGGCCCGCCCTGTCACGGCACCGGGGTTGTCTTCATCCCCGGAGGCGCCATCACGCGCGCCAAAGCGTCCAGGCTGTCGATGATGCCGTTGGCCAGGTAACTGCTCTGTGTGTCGGGCTCCAGCGCGGCGAACGCCAGGTTCGCCAGCGGCTGGTCCAAGGGCACGTAATAGCCGCCGGCCTTCACGTCGAGCAGCGCAGGCACCGCATCAACCTTCACCCGCACGATGCCGCTGCCCGCGTCGGCGATGGTGCCGCGAACGTCCGCACGCGCGCCGACTTCGCGCGAAAGCTCAAGGTAGGTTTCGCCGCGCACGTCGCCGTCCTGCGCCAACTGGTGTACCGCCACGCCCAGCGCCCGCAGCCGCCGTACCGCATCGGCCTGCCCCGCGGACAGCCAGTAGCCGCATGGCCGCGTGCGCACCGTCACCGATCGAAGCTGCAGAGAAGAGTCCCACGCCACGTTCACCGTGCGATCCGCCCCGGTCACTGGGTCGAGCATGGCCAGGGCGTACTCGCTCGGCGTGGCCGCCGCCTCCACCACCGACTCTCCCTGGCACGCCTTCGCGCTCACCTCCTGGTCGACGAACTGGCGCAGCTTCATGATGTCGGCCGAGCGCTCGGCCGCGCTGGTGAGCAGGCTTCCGATGGCCGTGACATGCGTGTGAACGCGGCGCTTCAAATGCAGCCTGCCCAGCCCAACGCCGCGTGTCTCGATGAGCAGGCTCACCGCGTTTTTGAGGCCATTCACGTTTCGGCCGGTGTCGGGTTGCACGCCGCCCATGGAGACCTTCTTGTCGGCCAGGTCGGGGGAGGTCGTGTGGAACCACTCGCTTGAAAGGCCTTCGGCGTTCAGCTTGGCGACCAGCGGCTGGCGGAACCACTCCTCCGCGGCGCGGGTGATGAACTCGGGCAGGTTGGCAGTGGTGGCGTACTGAACCAGCGCGTCGTGGCGCTGCACGCCCCCGAACTTTTCGAGGTAGCGCCCCACCACGGTGTACTCGTGCGCGTCGATGACCAGCACCGGGCGCCACTCACGCGTGAGCTGGGCCTGCGCTTGCGCCTCGGGCGTCTTGAGCAGCAAGTGGTCGCGGTTGATGTCGATGCCGCTGGCGCTGACGCGGCGGCCTTCTCTCGCGCCGTCAGGGTTGGCGCGCGGCAGGAGCAGCACGTTGATGCGGTCAAGCAAGGGCTCGAAGCGTCCGCCGGCCAATTCCCGCGACACCGCGAGCATCGCTTCGCCGCTGGCCGGCTCGTCGCCATGCTGCTGGCCCACCAGCAGCACGGTTGGTCGGCCGGCGGCTTGCAGCCCGGTGGGCGTGGCATCGGCGACGCGGGTGAACAGCAGCGCCTCCAGCGGTGTGCCGGTCTGCGAGCTGCCGAGCGCGAGGAGCCTGACTGTCGTGCCGCCCGGGGTTTCGCGCCGCAGCTCACGCAGGATGGCTTGCACTTCGGTGTTGGTGGTGAAGGACATCCGGCCGGGCTGCAACGCCGGCACCAGGTAACTCACCGGCGGATCCGGAAAACGCGCGGCCACCGCCGCCGAGTACGGCAGCGGGCCGTCGGAAGGGTTCACCGCAGGCGATGAAGGAGGGGGTACGGCCGGCGCGGGTACCCGCGCGGCAGGAGGGACGGCGACCGGTGGCCGCATCTCCGGCGAGGCGGGAAGGCCGGTTCGACCGCCGGCCGCGGGCTGCGCGGGCGGCACCGCAGTGGGCGTCGCACCGCAGGCGACCAGCATGGCGGCCAGCAGCCCACCAAACCAGCCTGCGGGGCGAGCGAAAACGAGGATGCGGTTCATCGCGTTCTCCGGGCGACGGGGCTTGCCGAAGGCGAGGAATATAGCGGCCGCAGCGGGCAGGCAACGCGGGAACGATGCTCGCTGGGTGGCGCTGTTCACAACGGCGCCACATGCCACGCATCGCCCGGCTCGCCTCCCACGCCCAGCACGTCGCCGTGCCAGTGGAGCAAGGCATCGGCCTCGGCGGCCAGCGCCAGCGTGGCGTCACCCCTCTGCCAGACGCGGGCTTCGGCCGGCCCCTCGGCGGACCGGGTGTCCAGACGTGCCAGCCTGCCCGGGCTGATGCCCTCATGCCGACGCTTGAGCCAAGCCTCTTTCAAGGTCCACACAACTTGAAAATGGCGCTGCCGCGCGCCAACGTCCAGGGCCAGCAACCGCGCGCATTCGGCCGGCGTGCACAGAGCCTGCGCCATGGCGGTTACGTCGCGCTCTCGGCGCGCCAGCTCCACGTCGATGCCGACGGGCTGCGCCGCGATGGCACACGCCACCAGGTCGCCGCTGTGGCTGATCGCCAGGTACAGCGGCTCGTGCTCGGAAGCTTTCAGAACACGCGGCGGCTCGCTGGCGCCGGCGGACAGCGACCAGTCGGTGGCGGGATCGCCACCGTGCACGGCGGCGATCAGCCGGCGTGCCAGCCAGCGACCCGCGAGAAACTGCGCCCGGCGGCCCGGCGCCGACAGGCCGGCCAGCCGGGCATGCTCTGACTCGCTCATCCATCCCGGCCCGGCCGCCCGGGCAGCCTCGGCGGCCACGTCCACGCGATCGAGCCAGAGCGAGACCTGCCTCACATCGAGCGTCAGTCGGCGACCTTGGCGTAGGTGCCCTTGAGGGTCACGCCGATCACGAAGGCGCCCGCATGGCACTCGAAATCCGTGGGATTCGAGTAGGTCTGCCGCTTGTGGTAGCTGACGATGTCGACGACGGCGTTCGCCCCCATCTGCTTGGCCTTCTCCTGGAACGCGATGAGCGCGCTCAGCGCTGCGTACTTGCAGCCGAACTGGTCGTCCTTGCCCACGCCGTTGGTCTTGCGGTTGGAAACGTCCTCGCCCTTCTTCTCCACGACCTTGGGCGTCTTCTGCCCGGCCAGGTAGAACTTCACCGTGCCGTCGAGCTTGCCCTGCGCCTCCGGCATGGCCAGCACGTCGGCGAGCGGGAGCTTGTACTCCGAGTCCCGCGCAGCAGCGGGCATGGACACGCACGCGGACACGAGTGCCGCAATCATCAGCTGTTTCACTTTCATGGTTCCTCCTTCTGGGGTTGTGGTCAGCGCGGCCAGCGCCGGAATATCAGCGAGGTGTTGATCCCGCCGAAGGCAAAGTTGTTGGTCATCACGACATCGGTGCGAAGGGTCCGTCCCTCGCCCATGATGTAGTCGAGAGGCGCGCACCGATCATCGACGCGTTCGAGGTTGATGGTCGGCGCGAACCACTCGTCTTGCATCATCTCGATGCTCATCCACGCCTCCAGCGCACCGCAGGCGCCGAGCGTGTGGCCCATGTAGCTCTTGAGCGAGCTGATCGGAATGCGCTCCCCGAAGACCGCGTGCGTGGCCGCCGCTTCGGCGACGTCGCCTTGATCGGTGGCGGTGCCGTGCGCGTTCACGTAGCCCACTTCGGTGGCCGGCAGGGCGGCATCTTCCAGCGCCAGACGCATCGCCTGCGCCATCGTTCCCGCTTGTGGATGGGTCACGTGGGTGCCATCGCTGTTCGTGCCGTAGCCAATCAGTTCGGCCAGGATGCGAGCGCCTCGTGCCTGGGCGTGCTCCAGTTCCTCCAGCACCAGGGTGCATGCGCCCTCGCCCAGCACCAGGCCATCGCGCGAAGCATCGAACGGCCGCGGTGTGAGCTGCGGGCTGTCGTTCTTGACGCTGGTGGCGAACAGGGTGTCGAACACCGCCGCCTCGGTGGCGTCGAGCTCCTCGGCGCCACCGGCCAGCATGGCGACCTGCCGCCCCGCGCGGATGGCTTCGTAGGCATAGCCGATGCCCTGGCTGCCCGAAGTGCAGGCGCTCGACGTGGTGACGATTCGGCCTGTGATGCCGAAGAACACGCCGATGTTCACCGGAGCCGTGTGCGACATCATCTTGATGTACGTGCTGGCGGTAATGCCCTCGGTGGTCTTCTGCGACATCATCCGACCGAAGTCGCCGATGGCCGCGGGCGTGCCCGCCGAAGAGCCGTAGGCGATGCCGATGCGGCCGCTCGACAGCAGCGGGTCGTCGAGCAGGCCGGCATCTGCCAATGCAAGCTCGCTGGCCCGCGTGGCCATGAGCGCCACGCGGCCCATGCTGCGCGTGGACTTGCGGTTGTACTTGGGCGACAGGTCGAAGGGCTGCGCGGGCACGCCCAGACGCGTGTTCAGGCCCTCGTAGTCGGCCCAGGGCTCCATGACGCGCACGGCATTGACGCGGCTGCGCAGACGCTCGCTCACCGTGGCCCAGTCGTGCCCGAGCGGGCTGATCGCACCGATGCCGGTGACCACCACGCGCTTCATCCGAACATCCCTCCGTTGACCGAGATGACCTGTCGCGTGATGTAGGCGGCGTCGGGCGTCATGAGAAAGGCCACGAGCGCAGCCACCTCGTCGGGCGTACCGGCGCGGCGCAGCGGCACGATCTTCAGCGCCTCCTCCATCGCCTCGGGCGGGACCATCTCGGTATCGATCAGCCCGGGCGCCACGCAGTTGACGGTGATCTCGCGCTTGGCCAGCTCGACGGCCAGCGCCTTGGTCGCGCCGATGATGCCGGCCTTGGCGGCGCTGTAGTTCGTTTGCCCGCGGTTGCCGATGAGGCCGGACACCGAAGCCAGCGTGACGATGCGCCCCGGCCGGCGGCGCCGCACCATGGGCATCGCGAGCGGGTTCAGCACGTTGTAGAAGGCATCGAGATTGGTGTGGATGACGCTGTCCCAATCCTCGCCGCTGAGGGCCGGAAACGCGTTGTCCCGCGCGATGCCGGCGTTGCACACGACGCCGTAATACGCCGCGTGGCGGGCCACGTCGTCGAGCAGCGCGGCCGAAGCGGCCTCGCGGTCGGCCACGTCGAAGGCGAGCACGCGCACCGTGCGGCCCAGTTGCTGAATCGCCTCGGCGGTGGCGCGCAGCTCATCGCTGTCGCGACGACCGTGGACGACGAGGTCGAACCCGTCGCGCGCCAGGCGCAACGCGATGGCGCGCCCGATGCCTCGGCTGGAACCTGTGACGAGGATGGTGTGGGGTTCGGTGCCCGCGTGTGCCATTGATGGTCTCTCTCTTGTTGATCAGGAATCGCCGGTTGGCCCGGCGAGCGGGTCGGCGCCTTCGGGTGGCTCGAACACCGACACCCGGGCCGTGGCCACGGTGTCGCCGTCCATCACGATGCGGCAATCGAACATACCCAAGCCGTTCGAGCCAATGAGTTCGCAGCGCGCTTCCACCCGCAAGGTGGCTCCGCTGGGGAAGTCGGCACGCCGCGTTTCGTAGCGGCGGCTGCCGAGCAGGAAGCCCAGGCGCGGCTGGCCTCCGGCTTGCACGGCGCGTGCGCCGGCCCACAGGGCGATGGTCTGCGCCATGTATTCGATGCCGACCCAGGCCGGCACCGCACCGTCGCGCACGAACAAACCGTCGAAGGGCACGTCGACTTCTGCCGCGGCCTGCTCATCGTCGACCTCGATGACGCGGTCGAGAAGTCGCATAGCCCCGCGATGCGGGACGAAGGTGTCTATGGGCGGGTGTGTCATGCAGTGGAGATCAGCAGCGTCGCATTGCTGCCGCCGAATGCAAAGGAGTTGCTCAAGACATGCGCTGGCGGCCTGCCGAGCGAATCACCTGGGCTCACGACATGCAGCCCTGCCAGCTCGGGATCGCGCTCGCCATCCCACCAGTGGGGCGGCAGCACGCCGCGCGGGTTGTCGACCAGCGTGATCCAGGCAAAAGCGGCCTCGATGGCTCCCGCCGCGGCCAGCGCATGGCCCGTGAGCGGCTTGGTGGAACTGGTCGCCACGTCGAGCCCCAGCACCTGCGCCACGGCATGGCTTTCCATCGCGTCGTTCTGGCGCGTGCCGGTGCCGTGCAGGTTGACGTAGTCCACCGCGCCGGGCGGGACGCCGGCGCGGTGCAGCGCCAGCCGCATGGCGTCGGCCGCGCCGCGCCCGGTGGGATCGGGCGCCGACATGTGATGGGCATCGGAGGTTTCTCCCCAGCCCGAGAGCCGCAACGGGCCAGGTTCGCGGCTCATCAGGAAGAGCGCGGCACCCTCGCCCAGGTTGATGCCCTTCCGGCGAGCCGATAGCGGGTTACAGCGCGCGGCGGAGACGCATTCGAGCGCGCGAAATCCGGCGACCGTCAGCCGGCACAGCGTGTCGGCACCGCCAGCGATCACGGCATCGGTCAGGCCGGCGCTCAGCAGGCGCGCGGCCGACGCCAGCGCCTTCGCGCCCGACGAGCAGGCGGTGGAGATGACGTGGGCGGGGCCGCAAACGCCCAGTTCGCGCGCGACGAAGGCCGCGCCGTTGCCCATTTCCTGCTGCGCGTAGTGATAGCCCTCAGGCCAGCGATCGCAGGCGAGCCTGCGCTGCGCGGCGGATTCGCCTTCAGCCACGCCCGCAGTGCTGGCGCCCAGCACCACGGCCACGCGGTGCGCTCCGTGGCGCGCCACCGCTTCCATGGCGGGAACACGAAGCTGGGCCAGTGTGGCCGCCAGCAAGGCGTTGTGGCGGCTGTGCTGCGTGAGCGGCACGGCGCCGTCGAGCGCGGGCGGCTCATCGGTCAGGCAGCCCAGGTGCAGCGGCACGCCCGGGCTCCACGATTCGGTCTCGACCAGACCCGAGGGCTGTGGCGCGAAGAGGGCGCGCCTTACCGCGTGAAGACCGTGCCCCAGTGAACAGCTCACGCCCATGGCGTTCAAGTAAACCGTCACGTCCCGCCCTCCAGTGGCTGGGACACGATCACCAGCCGGTAGCCCTGGGCGTGCTGCACCAGCTCGGCATGGCGGGCGTCGGTGAACGTGACGGTGGCGATGGAGCGACCCGCCTGCCGCAGCACGCGCGTGTGCTCGTCGGCATCGAGCGCCCATCCCGCGGGCAGCGCCTCGCGCACGGCCGCGGCCGGCCACAAGACGAGCTGAAGATCGCTCAGCACGCGCTCGGCACTCACGCCGGCAGGCCACCACGCGGCGCTCGTGTGACGCAGCTCGCGCCCGTCCCATTCCAGCCGTGCGGCGGTCTGGCCGGCCATCAGCAGCGCCAGCCGCAGTTGCGTGGCGTCGGCTTCGAGGAGCACGTCGAGCCGATGCACCCGGCCGGCCGTCTCGACCACCAGCTGCTGCTGCAGCGCGAGGCTGCGGCCGAGCGCCGCAGGCGCGAGGCGCAGCGTGGGCATGGCCGCATCATCGGGCGCAGGGGGACGACCCGCGCAGCCCATCGCGATGGCCACCCACAAGCAGGCGATCAGCCGCCGTGCGTGCTTCATGCGCGAGCAAACCTCAGCAGCGAATGGCCGTAGCCGATGCCGTCGCGGCTGTTCACCAGCGCAAGCCCCGCGCCAGTGGCCAGCCGGATGTAGTCGGTCGCTTCGTAGACCTTGCTGTTGCCGTTGGCCATCGCCGTGAAGTACGGCGATGTGTTGATGAGACAGTACGCCGCGATGTCATAGCGCTGCCGATCCCAGAAGGTATCCATGATCAGCAGCTGCCCGCCCGATGCCAGCGCGCCCGCAGCGCGTTCCAGGATGCCGGCGATGACCTGCTCGTTGAAGCAGCTGAGGAACTGGCTCATCCACACCAGATCCATGCCGCCCGGGAAGGGCTTGCGGGGATCCAGCATGTCGACCGGATGCAGCCGTGCCCGATCGCGCAGGCCGGCATCGGCCAGCGTCTTTTCGGCCACGGCCAGCTGTTGCGGCAGATCGACCAGATGAAGCTCCACCTCGGTGTTGTGCCGCAACGCGGCGCAGGCGAACTTGCCGGTGTTCGCGCCGATATCCATCACCCGCCGCGGCGCGCTGGCGAACACGTCGGGCAGCACCTCGGGAAACGAGGTGTCGGAGTAGTGATGATCGAAAGCGAACCAGCTGCTCTTGGCAGGCTCGGGCAGCTCGGCCAGGCCCTCGTACACCGTGGGCCACCCGCCCAGCGAAGCCAGGCCCGCGGGCCGCTCGTCGTCGAGCGCGCGGTCCAGCTCGGCGAGACCGCGGTAGCACACGTCGTTCACGAAATCGAGGTTGACCTGCGTGACGCTGTCGGTGAGCACGCAGTAGCCCGTCTTGTCGAGCACATAGCGCCCGGCGCACAGCCGCACGACGCCGGCGGACAGGCAGCTTTCGAGCACGATCTTCAGCGCGTAGGCCGTCCAGCGCCCGGTGGCCGCCAGCTCGTCGACCGAACGCCCGGTGTCCCCGGCTTCCGCCAGCGCCTGCAGCATGCCGCGCTTCCAGGCGTGGCGCACGCACTGGAACACCACGGGCCCAAAGGCGATCTTCTGCGCCTCGAAACGTGCCGCGAACGCCGACTGGCGCTCGGGCGAGAAGCTCTTGTCAAGCATGCTGACCCTCCTTTCGCGCAGCTGCGCGTGAGGGGTGCCCGGGTACGCAAGGCATCGGAACCGCGTGATGGCGGGCAGGCGAACGTGGCATGTCAATCAGGCGTGTTGTGGTGAAGCGGAACCGGGCGCGCGCAGCACCGGGGCAAGCCAGGCGACGAGCGCCAGGCCGATGAGGAGCGTGAGCCCGAAGGCCCGGATGGCGGGCGTGCCCGACAGCGCAAGCAGCCCGAAGGACAGCCAGGTGCTGACCGCGCCGAGCACGACGGCCAGCCATGCGGAACCGTCGTCGGGGTGTTC
This sequence comes from uncultured Burkholderiaceae bacterium, assembly GCA_965653625.1. Taxonomy (GTDB): domain Bacteria; phylum Pseudomonadota; class Gammaproteobacteria; order Burkholderiales; family Burkholderiaceae_C; genus Albitalea. The sequence goes on from CBFHAS010000082.1 coordinate 19,328, forward strand.
CAGCAGGAAGATGCCGTAGTCGATGCCCACGCCCAGCAGCAGCGCCAGCGCGAGCACATGGAAGAGTTGCACCGGTTGGCCCAGCACGCCGAGCACCGCGAGCGTGAGCACGCTGGCCAGTGCGGTGGGCAGCCAGGCGCGCCAGGCCGCCCAACGGTACCGAAGCGCCAGCGCCAGCAGTGCCAGCGCATGGCCCAGCACGACCAGCCACGCCATCGCCACGCGATAACGCCCGAGCAGCGTGGACACTTCGACCGTCTTGTCCACCCAGCGCACACCGGGCAGGCCCGCGGCCGCGGCGGCCAGTTCCGGCAGCGCGGCCACGTCGTGCAGGCCGCGCAGCATGACCACGCTGGCGGGCTGGCCACCGATCTCGCCGAGCCACAGCACCCTTGCGGCATCGGACACGGGGTGATCCAGCCAGCGTTGCAGCTTCAAAGGCTCGCTTGCGAAATCCGGACGTGCGAGGTTCTCGCCCAACGCCGCATTCACACCCGCCAGCACCTGGTGCTCCACACGGGCGCTGAGCTGGCCGTCGGCACGCTGGCGCGCGGCTGACGGCACCCATTCGGACACGGCGCTGTAGCCCGTGATCCAACCCTCGCGCACCAGGGTGTCGAGGCGGCTCCTGAGGGCTTCCTCGAGTTGCAG
>CBFHAS010000083.1:0-19916 GCA_965653625.1 uncultured Burkholderiaceae bacterium
GGACGTGCGCGGCGTGGTGGGCAGCTACAACTTCCGCATCACCTACACCGACACCAGCGGCACGATCACCGGGCTGGGCAGCGGCACCTTCACCGCCGCGGCCCCGACCATGTCGCTGAGCAACACCGCGCAAGCTGACGTGACAAGCATCAGCCTGAGCAGCGGCGTGCTGAGCTGGAACAAGCCCAGCAACGGCGGCACGGCCGCGCTGTGGTGGCGCACGGCCGGCACCAACGGGGCGTGGAACAGCGGCCCCGCGGTGACGCCTGGCAGCACGCGAGACAGCGCGAACGTGTCCACGCTGGTGGGCAACAACGAGTTCCGCATCGTCTACACGAACAGCGGCCTGGTCACTGCCGTGGGCACGGGCAACCTGCAGATCTCGGCACCGCCCACCCTGGGCGTGACGACGAACTCGTACATCGCTGGCTTGCAGCCGACGACGGGCTCGCTGAGCTGGGTGGCGCAAACCGGCACCGTGCAGTTCCAGTACTGGACGGGCAGCACCTGGCAGCCCTTGACGGTCACGTCGGCCAGCGGCCGCCACAGCGTGGACGTGCGCGGCGTGGTGGGCAGCTACAACTTCCGCATCACCTACACCGACACCGGCGGCACGATCACCGGGCTGGGCAGCGGCACCTTCACCGCCGCGGCACCGACCATGTCGCTGAGCAACACCGCGCAGGCCAACGTCACCGGCTTCACCCCGACGACCAGCCGCCTGAGCTGGGCCGTTCCGGCCACCGGCGGCACAGTGCAGGTGCAAAGCCGGCCAGTGGGTACCGCCACCTGGCTGCCAATGACGGCCACCCGGGTCAGCGGCCTGGACGGCGTGGACATCACCGCGCTGGGGACGGGCGACCATGAGATCCGCGTCACCTACAGCCAGGGCACGCTGGTCACCGCCATGGCGCTCGCCCGCCTGACGGTACAAGCGCCAACCAGCACCAACCCCACGCTGAGTGCCTTGACCGTGCCGCAAGTCACGGGCTTCAACAACACCGCCACCCAGCTGAACTGGACGGCGGTGACGGGAACCACCACGTTCGAACGCCGCCTCGTCGGCACGTCGCAGTGGACGGTGGTGCCGGTAACCACGGCCAGCGGCGTGAGCTCTGTCAGCATCGCCGGCCTGTCCCCGGCGGGGCTGTACGAGTTCCGCGTGATGGTGCGTTCGGGCACGACCCTGGTGGCCCGCGGCGCGGGCAATGTGACGATCTACTCGTCGACCACCGGCACGGCGCCCACGCCCACGCTGAGCAACACCGGCGTGGCCAACCTGGCCAGCTACGACATCACGCCCGCGCAACTGAGCTGGGCCGCCGCCACGGGCACGCTGCGCTTCGAGTACCGGACGGTAGGCACCGACACCTGGGCCACGGCATCCGCGACTCGAACCAGCACTGCTGCGGGCAGTCGCGACATCATCAGCCTCGTCGGCCTGCCGCCGAACCGCTACGAGTTCCGCGCGACCTACGCTAACAGCGGCGGCGTGGTCACCGCGCTGGGCTCGGGCGTGGTCACCGTGTACGCCCCGGTGGCAGCCCACACGCCGGCACCCACGATCGTGCTGACCACCCCGCCGTACACGGCGGCCTACACCATCCCGGCCACCACGGCCAGCTACACCGCGACCGTCGTCAATGGCAACCCGTATGCGGTGAGCCTGAGCGGCTCGAACCGGGCCTACGTGCTGACCCAAAGCCCAGGCGCGGGCAGCGCCAGTGCCTGGCTGCGCCCGCGCATCGAGCAAAAGCTCGACCGCTGGGGCAACGTGCTCGAAACCAACGACCCGCGCAACAACCTGGCGTGGAAGACCACCTACCGCTGGAACGTGAACAACCAGCTGATCTTCCAGCAGCGGCCTTCCGCCGACGTGGGCACGGCCGCTCCTGTGACGCAGATCAGCTACGACGTGCTCGGCCGCCAAGTGGCCGTGACCGACGCACGCGGCAACGTGAACTCGCAGGTTTATGACGCAGCGGGCAACGTCATTCGGGAAGTGCATGCTGACCAAGGCGTCATCACGCACCGCTACAACGCCTTTGGCGACAAGGTGCAGACGATCGACGCAGTGGGCGAGGCGGCTGCCGACGGCTCCGCCTTGGAACAAGGCCACACCACGCGCTTCGCCTACGACAAGATGGGTCGTCTCAAGAGCATCGAGCGTGGCCTGGCCAACGTCTATGCAGTCACGCAGGACGCCAGCCTCAATCTGAATGTGGTTGCGCTCACGCCCCGCCGCATCGTGGAAGAGTTCGCCTACGACCAGGCCGGTCGCAAGGTCAGCCAGACCAACGGCGACGGCGAGGTCACGCGCTACCGCTACGACTTCGCTGGCCACGTGATCGAAAAGCGTACGCACATGGGCGCGACCACGCGCTACGGCTACAACGCCTTCGGCCACAAGGTCAGCGAGATCGACGCCAAGGGAGGCACCAGCACCTGGGTGACCAACTACTACGGCCGCACCACGCAGCACGTGGACCTGGGCGGCGCCACCGTCACCTACGACTTCGACAAGGCCGGCCAGCTGGTGCGGCAGTACAGCACGCGAGGCCAGGACCAGCGCTTCAACTACGACGCCGCGGGGCAACTGGTGAAGATTGAAGACGTGCCGCTGAAGAAGACCACCACCTATGCCTACGATTTGGCGGGCAACCGCCTGCTCGAACGCACCATGCAAGATGGCATCGTCTACCAGGACAACCACCTGGCTTACGACGCTCTGGGCCACCTGCGCCTGGTGGCCGACGGCCGCGTGCACATGCGCTTCGACTACGACCTCAATGGCAACCGCACCCGCGTACAGACGCACGTCAACGTGCTGGCCAAGGCGAATGACCTGAGCGATTCGAAGCCGAAAGACACCGACACCCGCTACGAGTACGACGTGATGAACCGGCAGAGGGCGATTGACGTTTTCAACGCCGCGGGCCAAGCCATTCCGCAAGGCCGCCACCGCATCGAGTACGACTTGAACAGCAACCGCATTCGCGACGAGTTCTGGGGCAACCGCGTCATCACCAACGGTGGCAACCGGGTGATCAGCCACTACGACGAGGCAGACAACGCGGTCTACTACGACGTGCCTTTCAGCTACCAGGCCGAGCAGGGCAACGTGGTCGAGGAATATGGCTACGACAACCTGGGCCGCCTGGTGAGCGTGGAGCGCGACAAGGTGCAAGTGGACGTGCGCCACTACGACGGCGCAGGCCGCGTGGTCGAAAGCGGGCCGGGCAACTTGCCGCAAGGTTATGCGCAGGCCCTGAACCAGGGCGTGCCGCAGGCTGAGGCCATAGGGTTGGAACAGCGCCGCACGCTGTTCGATGACGACGGCAAGGTGGTGTACCAGAACATCTACAACAGCGAAGGCGCCGTCAAGTACGGTCTCGACTACCGCACCAATGCCTACGACGCGGCGGGTAACCTGGTCTCGTACCAGATGCGCACACCGGGCCAAGCCACCAAGACCTATACCAACCATCTGACGGCGTTCGAAGGCTACGTGCAAGAGAGCAGCACCGTCTCCGTGCCGATGGGGCGAGGGACCGATAAGTCGACCACCATCAGCCAGTACGACGTCAATGGCCACCTCGTTGGCATTGACGACACCCGCACCGACAGCAACGACCGCACGTTCAAGAACGACGCACAGGGACGCGCCTTGCTGGTCAACCAGGGCAGCAACATCCAGCGCCAATTGATCGTGAACGGCGAACACCTTGGCCGCTTCGGCGTGGGCGTGGACGAGCTGAAGCCGCGCGGCGACGACGGCAACCCCAACTTCACGCCCGTGACCGATTTCAGCTTCGGGTTCCAGCCCATCAACGGCAACTACCCCGGCGCGAGCCCCGGCGCGTATGAAGTACGCCAGGGCGACACGCTGCAGAGCATTGCCCGCGGTGCGTATGGCGACTCGCAGCTGTGGTACCGCATCGCCGAGGCCAACGGCCTGGCGGGCGACCGCGACCTGCGCGTAGGCCAGACGCTGACCATCCCCAACATCACGGCCACGGTCCACAACGACGTCGACACGTTCAAGCCGTACGACCCGAGCAAGATCACGGGCGACACGACGCCCGCGCTGCCGGTGCCGGCAGCTGGCGGCGGGTGCGGCGGGCTGGGGGCCATCATCATCGCCATCGTGATCGTGGTGGTGGCGGTGATCTCGCAGCAGTACTACCTGGCCAACTACGCCACGGCCACCACGGCGACCGGTGCCGCTGTCACCGGTACCGCCGCCAGCAGCGCGGTAGCTGCTGGCACGGCCACCTATACCGCAGGTTCAATGATCGCCGCAGGCGCCATCGGCGGCGCGGCGGGCGCGGTGGCGGGCCAGCTCGTGGGCAACGCCATCGGCGTCTACGACGGCTTCGACTGGAAGGCCGTGGCCTTGGGCGCCATCGGCGGCGCGATCGGCGGTGGTCTGTCGGGCTTCTCGCCCGCGGGGAACAACGTCGTAGTCAATGCCGCTGCACGCGCGGCCGTGGGCAACGCCCTGACCCAGGGCGTTGCGGTGGTTCTTGGCGTGCAGGAGAAGTTCCAGTGGAAGAGCGTGGCTGCGGCCGCCGTGGGGGCTGGGCTGGGCGCGCAGCTGAGTGAATCGGCCGGTCTGACAGTGAACGGTCAACCGGTGACGGGCCTCGACCCGACCGACAGGTTCGTCAAGGACTTCGCTGTTCGCATGGCATCCGGCACCGTGGCCGCGGTTGCACGCGGCGGGCACGTGAGCATGCGCGACGTGACGGTGGATGCGTTTGGGAATGCGATGGGAAATGCCATCGTGGACGAAGTGCGCGAGTCAAGCTTGCCTGATTCAGTGCGTGCGATGGGGTCCAAAGCCCGGGCGCAGGCTCATCGTCTGGCTCAGCAATATGGCATTGACACCGGCAACGCTGCCGAGGCGGCGAACCTGACGGACATGGTCCGGATGTTGAACGAACGCGATGCGGTCACGGACCAGCGACGCGCTGACTTGACTGATTTCGTTTTGACCAAGCGCGGGCTGACGGAGAGCCAGCGTTCGGACGTGATGGCGATGGCGAGAAGCGAAGGGGTCTTGCCTTCACCGATGCCGCCAGTGGCGTCCGAACCCGGCACGCTTCAGGTTCCGGTGATGGGCGTCAAGGGTCAGTTCTCGGCCGCATTGCTTGACCCCGCCGTTGACACGCTTGCCAAACGAACCGGCTACTTCGTCCAGGAAGTTGGACGGGTCATTGGTGAACGGCCGTGGCTTGCGATGGGTATCGAGGCGCTGAACATCATGGCGGCGCCCGTGGCTTACGGCGTGGGCAAGGTGATCGAGGCCAGCCCGGTTGGCGAAGCAATCGAGAACGCCCAGGCCCGAGTGACAGGTGCCATCAGCCAGCGGTTCGCCGATGTGGGTTATGGCGACCAAGACGCCACTGCCGGCGGTATCGGCACGATGGCCGTGGTTGGCGCTGTGGCTGGTTGGGGAGCTACCAAGGTATTCAGTTTTGCTCGCGCAACCTTTGCGCGAGCGCAGTCGCTGGACGTTAGTCAGAGCCCCTTCCTGGCTGACAAAGCCCCTTCGCGGGGCTATGACGGACGTATGCCGGTTCCGCAACCAGGTACCAACTTCGCTCTCGTGGGCAAGGTGAAAGTCACCCCACAGAACTTTGACCGGCTCTATCACGGTGGAAACCTCCAGACGTTGGGATTGCCACCCAACCTGTCGCTGGAAAAAGCTGTCGAACACATCTTCAACCACGGATTGCCGGCCAGAGGTTCCAATGTCGACCTGTTCCAACACCAGAAAAGCCAAGGCGACAGCGCCTTCCGCGGAACGACGCAAACGCCGTTCTCGCAGGAACGCGATGCCGGCGCCGGCTTGTGGGCAGGTGATGGTCAGTTGGTCGTGGAACTGGCCCACAGGCGCGGCTACGATGTCAACGCAGCGCTCGAGTTCAACAACCCTAGTTTCTTTGAGAGGATGACCGGCAACCCGATGCGTGGCGAACTCGAGATCGCCATTCCTGCCCAAGTTGTGCCAGAAGGCATTACTCGTGTCGGCGTGCGCGTCACGTCGCCCAACGGCGCACCGCGCATCGATTGGCTCCCCAGACCATGAATACGGAACTTAGCAATCGCTGGCGCAATGACGCCGCGTTCATGAAGGCGATCGACTTCCTGCTCGTGGAGTCGGTTGCCAGTGACCCGAACCAATTGAAGGCGTGGTACAGCACGCTGCCGAAGGTTTCTCATCCTCTTGGCGAGGAGTCAGCCGACTTCAGGTGCATGCACTTGGAGGGCTTGACCCTCGACAGGTTGTGGCTGTGCTACGTCTTGGACGGTACCGTGGCGCGATCTTGTCGCTTCGTCGGAACGAGGTTGCAAGGGGCTTCGTTGAGGAACTGCGATTTCTCGGAGTCGCGTTTCGAGAGGGCCCAGATGTCGCCGGTCTGCGCTGATGGCGCGTCGTTTGTAGGCTGCATCTTCGACCAGAGTTTTTTGATGGCCGAACCCAGGCCTCTTGACGGCGTAGAGCTTGGCAGCTTCCGTAACTGCGACTTCTCGAGGGTGCAAGCCCGCCGAACAGATTGGGACGCAGCCGATCTGCGCGGGTCGAGGTTGAGCCAGGCGCGTTTCGATGAGTGCCGCTTTGTACGCACGAATCTGGCGGGGGTGGACCTTTCCGCCGCCAGCTTTTCAAGCTGCAACTTCTCGGGAGCCAAGGTCAGCGACACATCAGAGAACCGTGGGTCGGTGGCGTCCGGCAACAACGTGGGGATCCAAGAGATCGAGTGGGTGCCGTCGCCCTGAACTCACGTTGCTTTCAAGGAAACGCCGGGCCGCCCCAAGTTTCCTTGACCTCCGCGGGGGGCGGGGCTGGACGCAGACCGGCCCTGGTGCACTTAGTACTGCCAGACAGTCCGGTCACCGATGTCAGGTCGGTCATCCCGGCGAACGCCGGGAGCCACTCATTTTGTGTGGAACGCAACACTGACAATGGCTGGTCGTAGTCGAGCCCGGTGGGCATGGGCAGGCCGCCTTCGGGCCTGTCCACATGTCCACCGGGCGGCTGTTCAAAGAGTCGGGAGTTCGCTCGTGAGTGTCGGGATCGAAGCGCTGTTCACCAGCGCGCTGGGGTTGCAGTCGCCGTGGGTTGTCGAAGACGTGAAGCTCGATACGGCCAAGCGTCGCATCGACTTCGAAGTCGGCTGCCGAGGGGCGGAGTTCGCTTGCCCTTAGTGCGGCGCAGCCCACCAACGAGTGCCTGACCGGATGCGCCGGTCGCGGCGGCACCTGGACTTCTTCTAGTTCGAGGCGTGGCCGCACGCCGACGTGCCGCGCGTGGGCTGCTCGGCTGCGGCAAGACGACTTAGATGCGCGTGCCGTGGGCCCGTGAAGGCAGTGGTTTCACGCTGCTGTTCAAGGCGCTGGCCTTGTCGATGTGCCAGGGGCTGGCGGTGCGCCAAGCCGTGCCGATGCTGCGCGTGCGGGACAAGCAGCTGTGGCGACGCATCGACCACTACGTCGGCGAAGCCCGGCGAAAGCACGACATGAGCAAGGTCACCTTCAGCGAGCCTCGCGAGATGTGTGCAATGCGAGGCCAATGCCCCTTCGCACATCTTGACTTTTCTGCGCCGCTGGGTCCGCATTTTGTTCGAGCATAGGCTTGAACCGAACGGGGTGACTATGAACAGGGTTGCTTGCTACCAGGTCCTTGAGCGCATTTGCACAACTGCGGGGTCGCATCTGTCCCATGCCCGAGCCCTCGACGGCGACACCCCCGCGCTCGTGAAATCACTCAAGGTCAAAGATATTTTGCCGCGGCACCTTTCCCGTTTCCAGCGCGAGTACGAAGCGCTCCAGTCAAAGGACATTCCCGGAGTCATACGACCGATCGCGCTGCTCAGCGACGAGGGGCGGCCCGTCATGGTGCTGGAAGACTGCGGCGGAGAACCGTTCGAGAACTTCCTGAACCAGCACACTTTGGAGGTGCCGACCTGCCTGCGCCTAAGCAGTGGCCTTGCCCGCATGCTGGCCGGCCTGCATGCCGCTCAGATCATCCATCGCGATATCCGCCCGGTCAATTTCATGCTGGACACGCAGCGCAGTCAACTTTGCCTGCTGGACCTCAGTCAGGCTCTCGTCGACACACAAGATGTTGCCGGGCCGGACCCCGCATTACCGGGCGATTGGGCTTACGTATCCCCCGAGCAAACCGGCCGCATGAACCGTCCGGTCGATTACCGGACCGATTTTTATTCGCTGGGGATCATGCTGTACCGGATGCTGACGGGACAATTGCCCTTCCAGGGCAACGACCCGCTGGAATGGATGCATTGCCACATCGCGCGCAATCCGCCGGCGCCGCACGACATCGCGCCGGCGATCCCGCAAGCCGTCTCGGACATCGTGCTCAAACTGCTCGCCAAGCTGCCGGACGAGCGTTACCAAAGCGCGCAGGGTCTGCAAGCCGATCTCGAACGGTGTCTGGCCCAATGGCAGGCGTGCGGTCGCATCGAGCCGTTTCCGCTCGGCATGGAAGATGTTTGGGAACGCTTTCAAATCCCGCACAAGCTGTACGGGCGGGAGCAGGAGACCGCGACCTTGCTCGCCGCCTTCGACCACATGGCGGCGACCGGCAACGCGGCGCTGGTGACGGTATCCGGGTACGCGGGGATCGGCAAGTCGTCGCTGGTGAACGAGTTGCACCAGCCGATCGTGCGCGAGCGCGGCTACTTCATTGCCGGCAAGTTCGACCAGCTCATGCGCGACATCCCCTACGCCACCCTGACGCAGGCGTTTCGCGATCTGGTGCAGCAACTGCTGGCCGAGAGCGAGGCGCGCATTTCCGACTGGCGGCAACGGATTCAAGCCGCCGTCGGCGCCAGCGGTCAATTGATTGTCGATGTGCTGCCGCAAGTCGAACTCATCATCGGCAAGCAGGCGCCGGTACCGGCGCTGCCGCCTACCGAAGCGCAAAACCGGTTCCGCCTGGTGTTCCAGCGCTTCATCGCCGTGTTCACGCGCCAGGAACACCCGCTGGCGCTGTTCCTCGACGATGTGCAGTGGGCCGATGCGGCCAGCCTGCAATTCATCGAGAACTTGCTGACGGACCCGGACACCCGGTACCTGCTGCTGATCGTCGCCTACCGCGACAACGAGGTGAGCGCCGCGCATCCGCTAACGGCCACCCTGGAGACGATCCGCCACAGCGGCGCATCAGCGGTGACCGACATCCGGCTCGCGTCGCTGTCGGTCGAGCATCTGAACCAACTAGTGGCCGACACGCTGCATACGAAGGCGGCCATGTGCGAACCTCTCACGCGCCTGATCTTCGAGCGCACCGAGGGTAATCCATTCTTCTTTACCCAATTCTTCGACACGCTGCACAAGGAGGGGGTGTTGCGGCATGCTCCGCAAGAGGGCCTCTGGCAGTGGGACCTGGCACACATCAAGGCCCGGGATTTCGCCGACAACGTCGCCGACCTGATGGTCGGCAAGTTGCGGCGGCTGCCCCCGCCTGCGCAGGAAGCGCTGCAACTGGCCTCCTGCCTGGGCAACAAGTTCGACCTGCGCGCGCTCGAGCTGGTCAGCCGGCTCGCCGAAGACACGGTCGCGCAGCGCCTGTCGGCGGCGGTCCGTGAAGATTTGATCGTGCTGACCAGCGAGCATGGCAAGTTCCTGCACGACCGGATCCAGCAGGCGGCGTATGCACTGATTCCCGAAGGGCAAAGGGTCGTGCTGCATCTGCAAATTGGCCGCCTGTTGTCGGCGGGCACGACGCCGGGGGATGCCGGGGAAAATCTCTTCGAGATCGTGAACCAACTCAACCGTGGTGCCATGTTGATCACCTCGCAGGAGGAGCGCGAACGGGTGGCTCGGTTCAACCTCGTTGCAGGCAAGCGCGCCAAGACGTCCACGGCCTATGCCTCGGCGCTGACGTATCTCGTCGCCGGCCACGCGCTGCTGGCAGAGGACCGCTGGGAGCAACAGTATCCGCTTGCCTTTGCGTTCGAGCTCCACCGCGCCGAGTGCGAGCTCCTCACCGGTGACATAGCGACAGCGGAAGAACGCCTCTCGAGGCTTGCGCGCCGCGCCGCGAATCTTGTCGATATGGCCGCCGTCGCACGCTTGCGCATGGATCTCTACACCACCCTGGACCGGAGCGAGCGCAGCATCGAGATGTGCCTCGACTATCTTCGGCGCGTCGGTGTGCAGTGGTCGCCGCACCCGACGCAAGACGAGGTCCGGCAGGAGTATGAACAGCTGTGGCGACAGATCGGCAGTCGTACGATCGAGGAGCTGATCGACTTGCCCCCGATGAACGAGCCGGATTGGCGCGCAACCCTCGACGTTCTGGCATCGGGCTTGGCGCCAGCCATGTTCACCGACCAGAGGCTGTATTACCTCATGGTGGGCCGGATGGCGAACATCAGCCTGGAGCATGGCGACAGCGACGCCTCGTGCATAGCCTACGTCTGGCTCGGCAGAGTCCTCGGGCCAGGCTTCGGCGACTACCGGGCTGCGTTCCGCTTCGGCAAGCTCGGCGTGGACTTGGTGGAGCAGCGTGGACTGGACCGCTTCAGGGCCAAAATTTATGCGGGCTTTGGAGCAGTGGTTAATCCCTGGGCCAAGCATGTGCGCAGCGGCCGTGCGTTGCTGCGGCGCGCCTTTGACACGGCCAACGAAAGTGGCGACCTCACCTATGCAGGCTATAGCCGCAACTGCTTGGTGACGAACTATCTCGCCTGCGGAGATCCGCTCGTTGAAATACAGCAAGAAGCCGAGAACGGGCTCGAATTTGCGCGGAAGATACGGTTTGGTCTCGTAATCGACAACATCACCGCACAGCTCAGGCTCATCCGCACGCTGCGGGGCCTGACACCGAACTTCTCTTCCTTCAACGATGGCGAATTCGACGAGAGCCGGTTCGAGCAGCACATCGAAGGGGATCCATCGTTGGCGCTGCCCGCTTGCTGGTATTGGATCCGCAAACTGCAGGCACGTTTCCACGCTGGCGACTACCCATCCGCGATCGAGAGCGCCTTGAAAGCGCAACGGCTGCTCTGGACATCGCCGTCATTCTTTGAAGTGGCCGAGTACCATTTCTATGCAGCGCTTGCGTGGGCCGCACACTACGATGCGGCAGCGGCCGATGAGCGGCCCGAACATCTGGCCGCATTAGCTGCCCACCACAAACAGCTCGAGGTCTGGGCCGAGAGCTGTCCGGCAAATTTCGAGAATCGCGCTGCGTTGGTCGCCGCCGAAATCGCGCGCCTGGAAGGCCGCGAACTCGATGCCGAGCGCTTTTACGAGCAGGCCATCCGTTCCGCGCGCGACAACGGCTTTGTGCACAACGAGGGCATCGCCCACGAAGTCGCCGCTCGATTCCATCTGACACGCGGCCTTCCGACCTCCGGCAATGCCCATCTGGAAAGGGCGCACCACTGCTACGCGCAGTGGGGAGCAACAGGCAAGGTCTGCCAGCTCGAAGAGCGCTATCCGCAACTGCGCGCCCAGACCTTGCGCATGCCCGGCGCGTCAGCCGACAGCGAGACCAGGCTGGACATGCTGTCGGTGGCCAAAGCCTCGCAAGCCATCTCCGGCAACATCGTGCTCGACGAACTGATCGACATGCTGATGCGCATCGTGCTCGAAAACGCCGGTGCTCAAAGTGGCTGCCTGCTGCTGGCCCAGGGAGACGAGCCGCTAACGCTGGCCGCCGAAGCGAAGGTCGAACAGCAGACGGTGCAGGTGCAGCGGCATGCCGTGCCCACACCGCCGGCCACGTCCTTGCCCCTGGCCGTTCTGCAATACGTCCGGCGCAGCCGCGAGCATGTGCTGCTCATGGATGCCGCTGAACGACACCCGTTTTCGGCAGACCCGTACTTTTCACAACAGCATCCCAAGTCCGTGCTGTGCCTGCCCATTGTTCGCCAATCCGCCCTGGTCGGCCTGCTCTACCTGGAAAACAACCTGGCTACGCACGCCTTCACGCCGGACCGGGTGCAGGTGTTGGAATTGCTGGCCGGCCAAGCCGCCATCTCGCTGGAAAATGCGCGGCTCTATTCCGACGTGCGTGAGAGCCATGCCCGCACCCGGAGCCTGATCGATTCCAACATCATCGGGATGTTCTTCTGGGACTTGCAAGGCGCCATCACCGAGACCAATGACACTTTCCTGCGGATGACGGGTTATTCAAGGGACGATATCAAGTCCGGGGCGCTGCGGTGGACAAATATCACACCGCCGGAATACCGCGAGACCGATGCGCGCGCCATCGAGGAGATCAAGCGCACCGGCAGCGTGATCCCCTTTGAAAAGGAATTCATCTGCAAGGACGGCGGCCGCATCCCGATTCTCCTCGGCGCCACCTTCTTTGAAAAATCCCAGGAAACGGGCGTCGCGTTCGTTCTCGACCTGACCGAGCGCAAGCGGGCCGAAGCCGAACGGGAAGCCCGGCGTGCCGCGGAAGTGGCCAACCGGGCCAAGAGCGTTTTGCTGGCCAACATGAGCCATGAACTGCGTACGCCGCTCAACGGCATTCTCGGCTACGCACAGATTCTGGAACACGACCCGACGCTGGGCGAGCGGCAGCTCGCGGGTGTGAGCGTGATCCGAAAAAGCGGCGACCATCTGCTCACCCTCATCGACGATATCCTGGACCTCGCCAAGGTCGAAGCCGGGAAGATGGAGCTCTACCTGTCCGATCTCCAGTTCCCCAAATTCGTGCAGAGCATCATCGACATCGTCGGCGTGAAAGCGGCGCAGAAGGGACTGGACCTGATCTGCGACATCGCCCCGGAAGCGCCCCAATGGCTTCATGCCGACGAGAAGCGACTGCGTCAGGTCTTGCTCAATCTGTTGTCCAACGCCGTCAAGTTCACCGATCGCGGCCAAGTCGCCCTGAGAGTACGTTTTGCGCCCCCTGCCCAGCTGCGGTTCGAGGTGCATGACACCGGCATCGGCATCGCCGCAAGTCAACTGACTGCCATTTTCCAGCCGTTCGAGCAGGTCGGCGAGGTGCAGCGCCGTCTTGGCGGCACCGGCCTGGGCCTGGCGATCAGCCAGCAATATGTGCGGCTGATGGGCGGGGATATCCGGGTCGAAAGCCAGGTCGGCCTGGGCAGCACTTTTCGATTCGAGCTGGAGGCACAGCCGGCACAGGCGGACACGCCAGCGACGACCAGAAGGCCCGTGGCCGGTTATCTGGGGCTGCGCCGCAAGATCCTGGTGGTCGACGATGGCGACGTGAACCGGGGGGTGATCACCGATCTATTGACGCCACTCGGCTTCGAAGTAGCCGAGGCGACGCACGGTCGCGAAGGGCTGGACATGGCGCAACGCCTGCGGCCGCACCTGATCGTGATGGACATCGTCATGCCGGCGATGGATGGGCTGGAAGCCATGCGTTTGCTGCGCCAGCTCCCAGCTTTCAAAGATGTGCCGATCATCACGGTATCGGCCAGCGTTTCCGGGAGCGATAGCGAGAAAAGCCTGCAGGCCGGAGCGAATGCTTTTCTCCCCAAGCCGATCGACGCCGACAAGCTGCTTGACCAGATTTCAACGTTGCTGCATCTGGAATGGAGCTACGCACCATCGGCAGCGGGACTGCCGTCAGAGCCTGAGGCGGGGGCTATCGTTGCGCCGCCAGCGGAAGAAATGGAAGTTTTGCACCATCTGGCATTGATGGGCAACATGCGTGAAATTGTGAAGCGGGCAGAGAATTTGGCGCAGTTGGACGAACGCTATCGTCCCTTTGCGAGCCAGTTGGGTTCACTGGCCAACGCTTATCAGTCCCAAGCCGTGCGACGGCTGGTGGAAGAGCATCGCAGGAGCAGCCCGGCTGACCTTGTCCCTGGAGTCGATACCCCATAGCCGAGCCACGAATTGCCTTGTTGCACTGAACCACTCAGCAAGGGAATAGGTTTATCAAGTACAAGGTCACGGCGAACGCTGAAGAAGCTACGGCGAAGCCAACCGCAAGCCAGATCCCACGCCCCCTCACGTCTCCAAACTCAACCCCCGAACCGCCTCATTCAACTCCCTCAACCGCCTCAACGCCGCATGGTGAATCTGCGAGATGCGGCCTTTGGTCAGCCCGCAGGCCAGCGCGATGTCGTCGAAGGTCTGCTGCTGCAGGTAGTGCGAGCGGATGACGCGGCGTTCCTGAACGGGCAGTTGGTCCACCAGGGCCAGCACGCGGCGGCTCAGTTGGGCGAACTCGACTTGTTCGTAAGGCGTGTTGCCACTGGCGGGTTCGTTGTTGCGGTAGCAGGCGGTGCCTTCTTCGAGCATGAAGCCCAGCGCCAGGCCAATGGCCACGTCGGCCAGTTGCTGCAAGGCCTCGGTCTTGGCTCGCATCTTGCGCGGGCCGCCGTCGCCCGCTTGCAGCAGAGAGCGCGTGCGGTCAGAGCGGGCGCGCCGGCGGGCCATGATCTGCTGCTGCTTTTCGCTCAGCGATTCGACGCCGCTCATGATGGCGCCGTGGATGCGGTGGCTGGCGAAGGTCTCGAACTTGTTGCCTTGCGCGGGTTCGTAGCGGTCTATCGATTCGAGCAGGCCCACCATGCCGAACTGCATGTAGTCGTCGAACTCCAGCTCTTCGCTGTAGCGGTAACGGTAGGCCGTGGCCGCGAGGATGCGAACCAGCTCGCGATAGCGCGCCACAAGCTGATCGCGCAGCGCCTGACTCGGCGTGTGTTGCCACAGCGCCCACAGGCCCGGCGCGTCGGGCAAGGTGGCAGTTCGCACGGCGCGTGGCATGGGTTGGCCACCCTCAGTGGAAGGTGCCCATCAGCGCACGCACCACGATGTTCCAGCCATCGATCAGCACGAACAGCAGGATCTTCAGCGGAATAGCGATGGTCGCTGGCGGCACCATCATCATGCCCAGCGCCATGAGCACGCTGGCCACCACGATGTCCAGCAGCAAGAAGGGCAGGTACACGACGAAGCCGATCTGAAAGGCCGCGCGCAGCTCCGACAGCATGAACGCCGGAATGAGCTGCACCATGCCGATGTCGTCCAGGCTTTGAGGCGGCTTGCCGTCCGACAGCTCCACCATCAGCATCAGGTCGGGTTCGCGCGTTTGCCGGACCATGAACTCCTTCACCGGCGATTTGCCGCGCTGCACGGCATCGCCCAGCGTGATGCCCGACTTGCCGTCGAGAAAGGGCTGCACGGCGGCGTCGTTCACCTTCTGCAGCACCGGGGCCATCGAGAACAGCGTGAGGAACAGCGCCAGGCTGACGATCACCATGTTGGGCGGCGTTTCAGTGAGGCCCAGCGCATGGCGCAGCATCGACAGCACCACCGCGATGCGCACGAACGAGGTCATGCAGATCAACGCGGCCGGAATAAAGCTCAGCGCCGTGAGCGCGAGAAACGTGCGCAGCGTCGACGACAGCTCGGTGCTGGTGAGCGCACCGCTGATCTGCAGGGGCGCCGCAGCCGGCGTGGCGGTGGCCGCGGCAGCGCCTGCGGCGGCGCAGGTCAGCGCCGCCAAACACAGTGCGCGCTTCATGCCGTGTTTCCTTGCGCGGATGCGGGCTGCTCGGCCAACACGGTGGCGTGCTGATCGCCGTGCGCGAGCAGCAGCTCACGCCCGTGCCAGCGCACCACGGCCAGCCGCGTGCGTTCGCCCAGCCGGGTCGATTCGATCACTTGCATGGAGCGCGCGCTGCCCACGCCCAGGCGCGGCAGGCCTTGCCCACGGCGGCGCAGCAGCACGGCAGCCGCCGCGGCCACGGCCAGCACGACCACCAGCGCGAACCATGCGCCGCCCATCGAACTGGCCTCGTCGGCGTGCACGGGTTTGAATGGAATGGGGGCCGAGGCGGCTGCGGCCAATGGCACCGTCATGACTGCAAGGGCGCGCAGACTTCGCAGATGCGCACGCCGAACTGTTCGCCCACGGCCACGAGCTGGCCGCGCGCCAGCACGCGGCCGTCGAGCATCACGTCGAAGGGCGCATCGAGTGCGCGGTCCAGGGTGAGCACGTCGCCGTCGTGCAACGACAGCAGCTCGCCCACGGTGGCGGCGGCGGTGCCGGCGCTCACCGAGACGGTGGCTTTGACGCCGGCAAAGAGATCCAGCTTCTGCGGCAACAGGGGCGGTTGCGTGCTGGGGCGCTGGTGCAGTTCGGGCAGTTCGATGTCGTGGAGAGGCGGGTTCTTGCTCATGCTGAGGCTTCGTTCTTGGTGTGGAAAACAAGCTGTGCGGCACGCCGCTCGCCGGCACGGCCCAGGCAGGCGTGCACCGTGGCGGCGCCGTCTTGCAGGCGCAGCGGCAGCGGGTCGTGGATGCGGCTGTCGAGCACGATCACGTCGCCCACTTGCAGCGCGGCGAGGTCGGGCAATGCGATCTCGGCGCGGCCCACCATCAGCTCGGCCTGGGCCGGCAGGGCATGGAAGCCGCGAGCGTCCAGCGCGCCCAAGCCACCGCGCAGCGCAGGCGTGCGCAAATTCAGCGCGGCGCCGGCCAGCACGGCCACGATGCAGCAGTCTTTGCCGAGCTCCAGGCGCACATGCACCGGCGCATGCCAACGCGACCAGCGCAGGTCGCTGCTGCCGAGCTTGCCGGTGGGGGCAGACTGCACCTGCCAAGAGGCCAGCAGGGTGCGCTGCAAGTCGTCGGCCACAAGGTGCGCGCTGTCGCGTGCGAGGCTGCCCTCGCCGCTGCGCACTTCGTGCTCGATGCAAGGAAAGAGCTCGCTCTCGATGCGCTGCACGGTAAGCGCAGGCCAGAACAGGCTGGCGCGCGTACCGGCATCGCCGTCGTGCCATTCGCCAACGGTGTCCACCTGCGGGCGGCCGGTTTTCTCCCAGGCCGCCACGCCGAGGTCGGCATTCAGGCGCGCCAGGCCCCAGCGTGCCTGCCAGGCGGCCACGGCAGCGGCTGTGATCGAGCGCACATGGTCGATGAGCGCGGGCGATGCCAGCGCCAAGGGTTGGGCGGCCACTAGCGACCGCCCTTCAGGTCGAACAGCTGGCGGATCATTTCGTCGGCCGTGTTGAGCACGTGCGACGAAGCCTGGTAGCCGCGCTGCATCACGATGAGTTCGCTGAACTCGGCCGAGAGGTCGACGTTGGACAGTTCGAGCTGCTCGCCTTGCACGTTGCCCAGGCCGTCGTCGCCGGGCCTGCCGATGCGTGGCTCGCGCTCGCCGGTGGCGCGCAACTCGCCCTGGCCGGCCTGCTCCAGCCCCAGCCCGAACTCGAAGGAGGCAAGCGCGAGGCGCGCGCCCTTGAGTGTTTGCCCATTGCTGTAGTTCAGCGACAGCGTGCCGTCGGCGTCGAAGCTGGCGGTGGTGAAGGTGCCCATGGCGAAGCCGTCTTGCGACTGGAAGGTCAGCGTCGAGGTGTTGCCCGCGGCGAATGAGTCCGTGGTCGAGAAGTCGAGCGTCACGTCAAAGCCCTGGCCGCCTTCGGGGGTGTAGGTGAAGGTCACCGTGTTGCGTTCGGGCACGGGATCGCCGTCGTGGAAGGCAATCTCGCCGGTGCCCACGCTCTGGTCGCCGTCGAACACGGTCACGGTCCAGATGTTTTCGTTCGCGGTTTCGCTCTCGCTGCTGGCGGGCGCGAAGTGCAGGCGCACGGTGTGTTCGACGCCGAGCGAATCGGTGAGCTTGACGTTGTTGATGTCGTGTCCGTCGGCGTTGCTCGACAGGTTGCCCGTGAAGCGCACGCGGTGGGTGGCGCTCGGGGCGTGGGTGCGAAGCCCGTCCATCGAGATGCGCGAGAGCCCGCCTTCGGTGTAGGCCATCACGTATTTGCCGCTGGTGCCGCTGACGAGTTCGCCCTGGTCGTTGAGCTGGAACTGGCCGGCGCGCGCGTACACCTGCTCCTCGGTTTGCGGATCGCGCAGCACGAAGTAGCCTTCGCCTTCGATGCTCAGGTCCAGCGCATTGCCGGTGTGGCGCGTGTCTCCGGCTTGCAAGTCCAGCCGCGTCGATAGGGTCGTGAGGCCCGTGCCGTGCAGCGGCCGGTCCTGGCCGGGCAGGTTGCTGAACTGATAGAAGGCGTCGGTGAACTGCTGGCTCGCTCCCTTGAAGCCGGGCGTGTTGAGGTTGGTGACGTTGTTGCTGATGACCTTGAGCCCCTGGGAATAGCCTTGCAGGCCGCTCATGCCGATGTAGATGGTGTCGAGCATGGTGGTCCTTCGCTCAGCGCACTGCGATCAGGGTCGACAGCGACAGGTTGGTGAGCACGCTGCCACCATCGACGGTGACCGACAGCCGCGGCTCGCCGCTGGCGAAGTCGAGCGCCGTGACCTGACCGGTTCTCGTGCCGGCCTCGGTGCGCACGTCCACCGTGCGGCCTATCAGGCCGACGGACTGGTTGGCCGCCTGGACGGACAGCATCGCGTCCAGACGCTCGTTGGTCACCTGAGTTTGCTGCAGCGTGGTGAACTGCGCGAGCTGGGCGATGAACTCCTGGTTGTCCATCGGCTTGAGCGGATCCTGGTGGTTCAGCTGCGTGGTGAGGATGCGCAGGAAGTCTTGGATGTTCAAGCGCGCAGCACTGCCAGAGGCGGTGGGGGTGATGGCGGCACCAGGGACGGCGGTCACGGGCATGGAGTCAATCCTTGAATGGGTTGGATGGGGTGGGGGCGGGCTCGTCGCGCAGGGATGCGTCGAACACCTGACCGTTGACGTAGATGCGCTGCACGGACACGCCGGTGTCGCGCAGCTGTTCGAACACGGCGCGGGCCACGATGGGGGCCTGGCCGGCCTGCAGTGCGGCGTCGCGCAGCGTGATCTGCACCTGGGCGTGGCCGCTGGCTTGCATCAGGCGGCGCGCGTAGCGGCGAGGTTCGGGCAGCGGCACGGTGGCCGCATGCGCGGTGGAGGGGTCGGTGAGGGCAGCTTCGCGCAAGGCCGTTGCGGCTGGCCGATCCGGCAAGGGCACGGCAGTGACAGCGCTGCGGGCGGGCACCCCAGGCGCTGCGTCTCGGCTTGCGGCGGTGTTCATCGGTTGGCTGGCTGCGAGCGCCACCACGGGGGCTGCGGCCGTTGTCGAGGTGGTGGACTGCAGGGCATGCGGCAACGCGGCCGAGGCCGGGGAAGCGAACGCTGATGGCACGGCACTTGGCGGCACGGCCGGAGCGGCGGGTGCCATGCGCGGCTGCGGCGCCTTCACCGGCCGGGCCGCGTCGTCTTGCGGGCGTGCATCGAGCATCGCGCGCTCCAGGTCGGCGAGCCAGCGTCCGGCGCGTGCCTGCGATGCCGTGCTGGCGTGCAAACGCGGCTCGGCGGGCAGCAGGGCGCTCGGGTCAGTTTTCATGCTTGGCTCCTTCTTGGAAGGCGCTGCGCATCAGCCACGTCTCGTCGAGCTGGCGCACGACGGTGCGCGCTTGTTCTTGCTGTTGGCGTTGCAGCAGTTGGTCGCTGCGGTGCTGATAGGCGTCACGCTCGCTCAGGGTGTGCTGCATCGCGGCGCGCAATTCATCGGCCTTGTGGCGCGCTTGCTGCAAGGCGGCTTCGCTTTCTGCAGCCTGACCGCGCAGCGTGTGCTCGAAACGTGCGTGCTGTGCCAGGTCGGCCGCGCCGAAGGCGCCGTTGCGCATCAGTGCGCGCTGGCCGGCATGCGCGGCGTTCAGGGCCTGCGCATGGCGGTCGTGCAAAGTCTGCGCGCGGTCTTCGGCGTGGCGTGCGTGGTGCAACTGCTGGCCTTGCTCGTCGAGCGCCCATTGGCGCGCGCGGGCGGCCAGGCTTAGCCATCGGTGCTTGGCGCTCATGCCGGCACGTCGCTTGAGGAGAGAGACCCACTACCCCGTTCGCGCTGAGCTTGTCGAAGCGCCTGTGCAGGTCGTGGCTGGACTTCGACAGGCTCAGTCCGATCCTTCGACAGGCTCAGGACGAGCGGGTTCTGGACTTCGGCGAGCTCAGTCCGATCCTTCGACAGGCTCAGGACGAGCGGGTTCTGGACTTCGGCGAG
>CBFHAS010000084.1:0-19609 GCA_965653625.1 uncultured Burkholderiaceae bacterium
GAGCGCTCAACGTCGCTCGGCGGGGATTGGTTCACACCTTCTCAGTGCGAACGGATCGGAGAGTGCCGTGACTGACGGAAACCGCAACAGGCGGCGCGGCGGTTCACCACATCCCGTTCGGGCTGAGCTTGTCGAAGCCAGTGCGCACCTCAATGCATGCACTTCGACAGGCTCGGTGCGAACGGATCGTTGAGTGTCGTGACTTACGGAAACCGCAATAAGACGACCGGCGCGGCATCGGCCAGGTTCATCCGTCGATAGGCACGCCACCGGCCCAGCGGCTGGCCCATGCGTCCCAGATTTCCTGGTTCATCGCGACCACGGATTGCTGCCACGTCAACAGCATGTTCAGCTGGGCCTGCTGCAAAAGCACCAGGAAGTCGGCGAAGGAGCGGATCGAGGCGAGCGGCCAGGAAAGCAGCGCGCCCGCCGCGAACGCATCGCGGGGGAAGTCGACCATGGAGGCTCTCCGATCAGGGGGTTCCGGCCACTCTAGGTCCGACCCCGGGGCCGGTGTTGACCTGCCTCAAGCGGCCGGGCTGCCGTCGGGGTGAATGCGCGTCGAACGCGCTTACCGCGGCTCGACGAGGATGTACCCGCGGTTCTCGACCGTGTCGAATGTGCGCATGCCCTTGACCAGCGTGGCGGTGGGCATCCATACCCAGCCGGCGCTTGCCGGGTTGACATCGAGGACCAGGAATGAGTCCGAGTCGGCGTCGTAGGCCGCCAGCGGGGAAATGTGCCCGCCGCCGCGTTGACCGACGGCGTCGCGCCGGTAGTTGACGATCACGTAGTCGCCCCGGCGCTTGAGGTTTTCGACCAGGTTGTTGCGAATGTCCTGTTCGGTCGTTTTGTCATCGACGATCACCAGCCGTGTTGCGGCGCCGTGGGCCCGCAGCAGATCGTCGAGCTGGCGAATCTGGTAGCCGAAGTCGTTCACCTGCTTCCCGTTGATCGTGAGGGGCTCGCCGAACACCTGCGTGCGCGTCTTGTGCCCCTTGGCGATCACGCTGTCCTGCGTGAACCGCGGCACCGTCGGGTCGTAGTTGCGTGGCACATGCTGCAGATCTTCCGGACGCAGCCGGCTGCGGTCGCGAGGCAGGTCGGGGCGGCCATTGAGCAAGGAATTCAGCACGATTGCCGCCGACGTCGGCCCGCAGAACAGAGCGTTGGATTGCGGCTCGAACTGGTTCGACAGCGCGGGAAAGTCGACCTTCGCGGTGGACCGCGCCAGGCGACCCAGACCGTCATCCGTCGCGAAAGACAAGAGCTCCCGAAGGACTCCCGGCGCTGCATCATCGCGGGCGATCGCCCCGGACAACGGCGCGCAGGACCGCGCGAAAGCAAGAAGAAGACGAGCAAGGAACGTCACGTTTGATTCTCCCGGAACATCAGGCCGCCAAGCGGCCCGATCACGCAGGAGCTTAAAGCGAGTGCTGTCCGTGCCGGCCCGCGCCAGCCGAACAGGCCGGCCTTCATTTCTTCAGGGACTCTGTACGGCCTGCGATTGAGCCGCGGCCTCAAGGTGCGGCGTGAGCAAGTGCATCTCCTGCTCCAGCTCCGTGAGGCACGCCGTCACCTGGCCGGGGTCGAACACAGGCGCTTCGGCCAGCGCCTGCAGGTGATGCGCCAGCGCGGCGGCGGGCTGCGCCGCGAACGCCAGCAGAAGTCCCTTCATGGAATGCGCGCGCAGCGCCAACGCCGGCGTATCGATCTCGGCGATGGCTTGGCGCATCGCCGACAGCTCGCCGGGCAGCGCCTGCACGAAAGGCCCGGCGATGATCTCCAGCGTGCCCGGGTCGGCGCCCGCCAGCGCCTCGCGATAGGCGGCACTGCGGGCGCCAGCCGAGCGTGAGCGGCGCAGGTGGCGATCTATCGTCTGCCGAAGATCCTGCGCGCGCAGCGGCTTGCTGAGGTAGTCGTCCATGCCCGCCTCCAGGCAAAGGCGGCGGTCGTCGGGCATGGCGCTGGCGGTGAGCGCGATCACGGGCGTGCGCGGCAGGCGTGTCTCGCGCTCGATGTCTCGGATGTGAGCCGTGGCCTCCAGCCCGCTCACGCCGGGCATGTGCACATCCATCAGCACGAGGTCGAAGCGGCGCTCCGAGAACAACATCACCGCCTGCGCGCCGTCGTTGGCGACCGTCACCTTGCAGCCCCAGCGTCGCAGCAGCGTCACGGTGAGCAGTTCGTTGATCGCGTTGTCCTCGGCAAGCAGCACCTGCGTGCGCTCCAGCAGTGGCGCCGCTTCACGGCCGATGTGCGGTTCGTGCGTGCTGTGCCCGGGCGGTTCGGCGGGTGTCGCGTCCTCGTCCAAGTCGAAGGGCAGTTCCGCCACGAACTCCGAACCGCGACCCGGGGTGCTGGTGAGCGAAATGCTGCCCCCCATCAGATCGCACAGCCGGCGGGTGATCGACAGCCCCAGCCCCGTGCCGCCAAAGCGGCGGGTGATGGAGTTGTCCTCCTGGATGAACGGGGCAAATATTTGCGCCTGCCGCTCGGGGCTGATACCGATCCCGGTGTCGCGCACCGAAAAGCGCAGCCAGCGCCGCGCGTCGCCGGAGCGCGGCGCGGCCTCGCGCACGTTCACCGCCACCTCGCCGGCTTCGGTGAACTTCACCGCGTTGCTCAGCAGGTTGTTCAGGATCTGGCGCAGCCGGCCCGGGTCGCCGATCCAGTGGGCGGGCAGCGAGGGGTCGAGTTCCAGGCGCAGATCCACGCCGCGCTCCATGACGCGCGGCGACATCGGCGTGAGGGTCTCGGCGAGCAGGCGCGGAAGATCGAAGCTCACCTGCTCCAGGCTCAGCTTGCCGGACTCGATCTTGGAGAAGTCGAGGATGTCATTGATGATGCCCAGCAGCGCGCTGGCCGATGACTTCACGATGCCCAGGTACTCGCGCTGCTGGGCGTCGAGCGGGGTGTCGAGCACGATGTCTGTCATGCCGATGATCCCGTTCATCGGCGTTCGGATCTCGTGACTCATGTTGGCGAGGAACTCGCTTTTCATGCGGCTGGTGCTCTCGGCCGCTTCCTTGGCCTGCATCAGCGCCCGCGTCGCCTCCTTCTGGTGGGTGATGTCGATCACTGTGCCCACCAAGCCGGTGATCTCGCCTTGCGGGCTGCGCAGCGCGGCCTTGTTGGCCACGCAGTCGACCATGCGCCCGTCGTGCAGCCGTGCGCGGAACTCGTAGCTCGTCGTGGCGTTGCCTTCCAGCACGCTGCGGTCGCTTTGCGCGTGAATCTCGGCCAGAGGCTCGGGATGGGCGTCTTCCACCATGCGGCCGATCAGTCCTTCGCGCGACAGGTCGAACATGTCGCAGTAGGCGCGGTTCACGCGCGCGTAGCGGCCGTCGCGGTCTTTCACGTAGATCGGCACCGGGATGCTTTCGACCAGCGCCTCGATGAAGCCCAGTTGCTCGCTGATGCGCTCGGCCGCCAGCTTGCGCTCGGTGATGTCGTTGAGCGTGCCGGCCACGCCCACGACCCGGCCGGCTGCGCCGACGATGGGCCACGCGTAGGCCAGCGTCCAGACGGCCTCGCCGCGCCGCGTGACGAGCCGCATCTCGTGCTTCACCGATGCGCGCGCTCCTCCGGCGAGTGCGAGGAAGTCGCTCACGCATTGCGCACGGTCGTCGGGATGGATCACGTCGGTCAGCCGCATGCCCAGGCTGCCCTCGGTGCGGTGGCCGGTGATTTCTTCCCAGGCGGGGTTCAGGAAGGTGAGGCGGCCATCACGGTCGGTGCGGAACACGATCTCGCTGAGGTGATCGACCACGCCGCGGTGTTGCTCCTCGGCACGCGCGGCCTGCTGCGCGAGATCGCGGTCAGCCCTCTGGTAGGTCGAGCTCACCTGCGCCAGCAGCGCATCGAGGGAGCCGAGCACCGTGCGCAACTGCGGGTCCAGCCTGTCATCGCCGGCGGCCAGGCGCGCCCGCTCCAGCAGCTGCGCCACTTCCCCGGCACCGACCGTTTCCCACAGCCTGGCCAGCTGGCGCAGCAGCGTGCCGTGCAGTTCTTGCGAATGGAGGGGCGGCGGCGCTTCCATGCTGAGAACCGGCTGTCAGTCGGGGAAGCGGGCGCGAATGGCGATCACGTCGTCCCAGCCGGCGATGAAGGCCGCCACGCAGCGGGGATCGAAGTGCCTGCCGCTGTGCTTTTCGATGTAGGCGCGCGACTCCTCCATCGACCATGCCTTCTTGTAAGGGCGTTGCGAGTTGAGGGCGTCGAACACGTCGGCCACGGAGACGATTCGGCCGCCAAGAGGAATCTGCTCGCCGGCCAAGCCGCGCGGATAGCCGCTGCCGTCGAACTTTTCGTGGTGCGTCTCGGCGATCTCGCACGCCAGACGCAGCAGCGGCGAATCGGTGTCGCAGAGGATGCGGCCGCCGATCTCGGCGTGGCGCCGCATCACGACGAGCTCATCGGGCGTGAGCTTGTCGCCCTTGAGCAGGATGTGATCGGGTGTGCCGAGCTTGCCCACATCGTGCATGGGCGCGGCGGTGAGCAGGGCCTGGGCATAGTCTTCGGGCTCGCCGAGCCGGCGCGCGATCAGGGCCGCGTAGTGAGCCATGCGCTGGATGTGGCCGCCGGTCTCGGGGTCGCGGAACTCAGCTGCCCGCGCAAGCCTCATGATGATCTCGCGCTCGCGCAGCACGATGGCCTCGGTGGCGGCACGCACCTCCTCGGCAAGATGGGCGGCGCGGTCGCGCAGCAGGTTCTGGGCGCGGCGCAACTGCAGCAGGTTGCGCAAGCGCAGCTTCATCTCATTGGAGTCGACCGGCTTGGTGATGAAGTCGGTAGCGCCGATCTCCAGCGCGCGACGGCGCACCGCGCTCTGTCCGGCGGCGGTCACCATCACCACCGGCACGTCGGCCAGCCCGGCCGCGGCGCGCACCGATTCGATGAACCGGTGGCCGTCCATGCCGGGCATCATGTAGTCGACCACCATGAGGTCGGCGCCCTGTTCCAGGCAGAACGCCAAGCCTTTCGCGGGATCCTCGAAGCACACCGGCTCGATGCCGGTCGCCGCGCGGGCCAGCGCAGCCATCAACATCAGGTTCACCGCGTTGTCATCGACAATGACGACGTTCATACGGCGCGAAGGTGAGTTGCCGGCGTCATGCAGGGGATCATGACGTGCCCGGACCCGAAGTTGGCACGGTAACCGTTCGTTTCATGGCGGCTCGTGAAATTTGCCGCACCGGACCGGAGGCCGGCTCACCCGCTACTGGAAGTGACTGAGCAGCCGTTCGAGCGCCAGGGTGAAGGGTGCCTGCATCATGGGCAGCGTGAGCAGCACGCCTGCCAAGCCCACGCCCAGCGTGATGGGAAAGCCGATCGCGAAGATGTTCATCTGCTGGGCCACCCGCGAGATGATGCCGAGCACCAGGTTGACGAACAGCAGCATCGCCACCATCGGCAGCGCAAGCCACAGCCCGAGCCGGAACACCTCAGCGCCCCATTCATGAGGCTGCACCTCGCGAAGGAAGGCGAAGGGCTGCGGCCCCGCCGGGAAGACGTTGAAGCTCTGCGCGACGGCCGACACCATGAGCAGGTGGCCATCGATCGCTATGAACAGCCAGCTCATAGAGATGCCGAAGAACTTGCTCACCGCGGTGGATTCGCCGCCGGTCATGGGGTCGAAGAAGCCGGCGAAGTTCAGGCCCATCTGCAGCCCGACCACCTCGCCGGCGAACTCCACGGCGGCGAACACCAGCCGTGCGGCGAAAGCCAGCGACAGGCCGATGATCAATTGCTGCACGACCAGCAGCACGGCCTGCGCCGAATCGAGCGGCACCACCGGCATGGGTGGCAGCGAAGCCTGTGCACACACCGCGATGAGCAGGGCGAGTCCCACACGCAAGCGCATGGGCACGCCGCTCTGGCTGAGGACCGGCATCGCGCCGAACAGGGCCAGCACGCGCAGGAAAGGCCACAGCAGGGGGGTGATCCAGGCGAGCAGCTCGGCTTCGGTGAAGGTCAGCATGGAGCGGCCGGCCCCAGGCGCATCAGCCCACTACCGTGGGGATGGCCTGCAAGGTGCGCTGCAGATACTCCACGAGCGTGGTGAGCATCCAGGGCCCGGCCACCGCCAGCACCGCGATCGCGGCCACGATCTTCGGCACGAAGGACAGCGTAGCCTCGTGGATTTGCGTGGCGGCTTGAAAAATGCTCACCACCAGCCCGACGGCGAGCACGGTCAGCAGCAATGGTGCGGCGACGACGAGCAGGAGGTACAGCCCTTGCTGGCCGATGGTGAAGACTTGCTGGGCGTCCATGGGTGGAGAAGCTTTCTATCGATGTTCATGGGCACCGCGCTCGGTTCGTACTGAGTACCGCGCCCCGTTCGTACTGAGCGCCCCCGTCCTGCCCGGTCCGTTCGGGCTGAGCCTGTCGAAGCCCCCGCACCACCGGCAACAGGCATGTGTGCCGGCACTTCGACAAGCTCAGTGCGAACGGAAGCGGGGCGGTAGACCGAACGGGACGACAGACTCAGTTTGCGAACGGAAGCGGGGCGGTAGACCGAACGGGACGACAGGCTCAGTTTGCGAACGGAAGCGGGGCGGTAGACCGAACGGGACGACAGGCTCAGTTTGCGAACGGAAGTGGGCCGGTAAACCGAACGGGACGACAAGCTCAGTGCGAACGGAAGCGGGGGCGGTGGACCGAACGGGACGGGTGGTGAACGCGGCACTGCGCTCCGTTCGCACTGAGGCTCCCCGTCCGTTCGGGCTGAGCCTGTCGAAGCCCCTGCACGACCGGTACCAGGCATGTGTGCCGGCACTTCGACATGCTCAGTGCGA
This sequence comes from uncultured Burkholderiaceae bacterium, assembly GCA_965653625.1. Classification (GTDB taxonomy): domain Bacteria; phylum Pseudomonadota; class Gammaproteobacteria; order Burkholderiales; family Burkholderiaceae_C; genus Albitalea. The sequence continues at coordinate 6,801 of CBFHAS010000084.1, forward strand.
ACGGAAGCGGGGTAAACCAAACGGGACGGGTGGGGAACACGGAACACACGGAACACTCAAGTCGCGAAGCTCGCTGCCAGCGAACCCAGCAGCAGGTTCCAGCCGTCGGCCAGCACGAAGAGCATGAGCTTGAAGGGAAGGGCCACCAGCACGGGGCTCAGCATCATCATGCCCAGGCTCATCAGCACACTGGCCACGATCATGTCGATGATGAGGAAGGGAATGAAGACGAGAAAGCCGATCTGGAAGGCGCTTTTCAACTCACTGGTTACGAACGCCGGCACCAGCACCTTGAACGGCACCTGCTCGCTGGCCGTCGCGGGCTCCAGCTTCGCCAGCCGCGCGAAGAGCATGAGGTCTGACTGGCGGGTCTGCTTGAGCATGAAGGCACGCATGGGCACCTCGCCGCGCTTGAGCGCCTCATCGAAGCCGATGCGGTTTTCGGCATAGGGTTGCCACGCGTCGCCGTAGACCTTGTCGATGGTGGGGCCCATCACGAAGAACGTGAGAAACAGGCTCAGGCCCACGACCACCTGGTTGGGCGGCGCGGCCTGCGTGCCGATGGCCTGCCGCACGAGGCTGAGCACGATGACGATGCGCGTGAAGCCCGTCATGAGCAGCAGCAGTGCCGGCAGAAAGCTGAGCGCAGTGAAGAACAGCAGCGTCTGGATCGGCACCGAGTAGCTGGTGCCGCCCGCGCCCTGGCCCACCACCAGCGGCAAGGTGGCGCCCGCGGCGCCCTGCGCCCACGCCGCGCCGGGCAGGGCCATCGTCAATGCCAGGCCCGCGATGCGGTGACGCGCCTTCCGGGCTGCGCAAGAACGTGGCGACTCAGCTCCCACCCAGTGGCCCCTTGTGCTGGCGCAGGCGTTCGAGCCAGGGCGCGAAGGCCGGCGCGGCCGGATGCCCACCTCCGGGCTCCTCCTGCGGCGGCATGGTGTGCAGCGTGGTGATGCCGTGCGCCGTGACCCCGAGCACCAGCCAGCGGCGTTCGTCGCCGCGGCCTACCTCCACGGTGATCAGCCGCTGCTGCGGCGACAGCGGCAGCACCGTCACGACGCGCATGGCGCCGTGAGCGGCCATGCCGCCCATGGGCGTGCGCTTGAGCATACGTAGCGCAAAAGGGATCAGCGCGACGATGGCGACGAACCAGATCAGGGAAGAGGCGCCCGGCATGTTCATAAAAGCTCGACAGATTGCATGTTGAAGCCGCGATGGTGCGTTATCCGCGGCTCAGGCGTCGCATGCGCTCGCTGGGGGTCACGATGTCGGTGAGGCGGATGCCGAACTTGTCGTTCACCACCACCACCTCGCCCTGGGCGATGAGATAGCCGTTCACGAGCACGTCCATCGGTTCGCCGGCCAAGGTTTCGAGCTCCACCACCGAACCTTGGGCAAGTTGCAGGATGTGCTTGATGGGAATGCGCGTGCGTCCCAGCTCCACCGTGAGTTGCACGGGGATGTCCAGGATCATGTTGATGTCGTTGCCGGCCGACGCCGTGGTGCCCGAGGCGAAGTTCTGGAACGCCGCGGGAGACACCTGCTCCGCGGCGGTCTGCACCTCGGTGGCGGGCGCGGACTCGGCGAGCGCGGCCGCCCATTCCGCGGCCATGCGGTCTTCCTCGCTCATCCCTCCCGGGGAGGCGGCGTTGTCAGGTGGCATTCGGGGCTCCCAGCCAGCTCAGGTCGGAGCTGGTCAACAGTTGATCGACCTTGAGCGCGTAGCGCCCGTTCGAGGTGCCGTAATGGCATTGGAGAATCGGCACGCCCGCCACATTGGCCTGGATGGAAGGCTGCAGGTCCAGCTCGATGAAGTCGCCGGGCTTGAACGCCAGCAACTGCTCCACCGTGGCTGGTGCGGTGGCCAGCTCGGCGACGAGGTCTACGTCGGCTGACTGGATCTGCTGCTTGAGCAGGTTGACCCAGCGGCGGTCGGGCTCGTTGCTGTCGCCCTGGATGCTGGAGTACAGAACGTCCCGGATGGGCTCGAGCGTGGAGTAGGGGATGCAGAAGTGGATGGTCCCCGTGGTGTCGCCGATCTCCAGCGTGAACGAGGTGGAGACGATGATTTCGCTGGGTGTGGCGATGTTGGCGAACTGCGGCTGCATCTCCGAGCGCTGGTACTCCAGGTCCAGCGGGTAGATGCCGTGCCAGGCCCGGCGGTACTCCCCCGTGATCACTTCCACCAGCCGCGTGATGATGCGCTGCTCGGTGGGCGAGAAGTCTCGCCCTTCGATGCGCGTGTGGAACTTGCCGCTGCCGCCGAACAGGGCATCGATCACCGAGAACACCAGGGTGGGGTCGCAGACGATCAGCCCCGAGCCGCGCAACGGCCGCACGCTCACGATGTTGAAGTTGGTGGGCACGACGATCTCGCGCAGGAAGGCGCTGTACTTCTGCACCTTGATCGGGCCGATGGAGATCTCGGGGCTCTTGCGGATGAAGTTGAAGATCCCTATGCGCACGTTGCGGGCGAAGCGCTCGCTGATGATCTCCATGGTGGGCATGCGCCCACGCACGATCCGCTCCTGGCTCGCGAGGTTGTAGTCGCGGACGCCGCCGGTCTCGACCTCCTCCTGCTCCAGCTTCTGGCTTTCGCCGGTGATGCCTTGCAGCAGGGCGTCGACTTCGTCTTGCGAGAGGATCTGCTGGTTCATGGGGGCTCAGGCGAGGGGGGCTGTCATGACGAGCGCAGCCGCCGGGCCACCCCAAGGCGGAGCGAGGCCCCCTCGGGGGGCGCGAGGCGAAAGGCGAGGGGGGCTGTCATGACGAGCGCAGCCGCCGGGCTGCCCCAAGGCGGAGCGAGGCCCCCTCGGGGGGCGCGAGGCGAAAGGCGAGGAAGGCTGTCATGACGAGCGCAGCCGCCGGGCCGCCCCAAGGCGGAGCGAGGCCCCCTCGGGGGGCGCGAGCCGAAGGCGAGGGGGGCTGTCATCACTGGATGATGAAGCTGGAGAAGTGGACGTGGCGCACGGGGCTCTGCTCCACCGGGATCTGTCCGCGGCGGGCCTTGGCGGGCTTCTCCTCGCCCGGCGGCTTTTCTTCCTGCAGCTCGATGCCCAGTGGGCGCAGCACCTCTCGCATGATCTCGCCGGCCAGTTCCTCCTTGCCGCTGCGGGTCAGCAGTTCCTTCGAGGTCTTTTGAGCCAAGACCAACAGGATGCCGTTGCGGATCGCCGGCATGTACGCCTTGAGCTGCTCGGCGAACTGGGTGTCGTCGAGCTCCAGGGTGATGCCGATCTGCGCGAAGCGCTCGCTGTCGTGGTCTGCCAGGTTCACGACGAAGGCGTCCAACGGCAGGAAGGCGGGCGGCGCCTTGCGCATCTGGGGCTGCGCGTGTCCGTCGGATTCGTCGGCTTCCTCGCCGTCTTCCTCCATGGCGGCCTGCGCCTCGGCACGCTTCTTCTGAATGAACCACGCGCCGCCCGCGCCTGCGATGCCCAGCAGCAGCAGCGTGGCGATGACCAGCACGAGGAACTTCTTCTTGCCGCCGGTCTTGCTCGGGGCATCGCGCACGTCGCCGTCGCGTGCGACGGACTGAGCGGCTCCAGCCATGGTTCTCCTTCGTGGACGCCCGCGCGGCGCCGGCCGCGCTAGGTCATGGAGAAATTGTCAAAGGGTGTTGCTGCGGCGATGCGGGGATAAGGGGGGGAAATCGGCCACATGTCCCGATGGGCTCATGCGTACAGGTCCACCGCCCCTTGCCCCACGCGAGCGCTTACACGCTGGGGAGCAGGCTCGCGCGTGGGGCCATTTGCTCGCGTGCCGGGCTCGCCGCGTGGTGCGGCCTCGCCCTGCCGGTCGCCGCGTGAGTGCTGGGACACACCGCCACCAGACAGCGTGAAGCCGGCCTCGCGCAAGGCCGCGGCCAGCTCGGGAAGTCCCGCTTCGATCAGCGAACGGGTGGCCGACAAGTCGGCGCCGAAGTCCACTTGCGCATTCGAACCCTCCAGCGCAATCTGCACGGAGATTGGGCCCATGTCGGCCGGGTTGAGATGCAACTCGGCGCGCTGCACGCCATCGCGCACCAGCACGCTGACCTGCACGCCGAGCGCCTGCCGGAACTCGGGCGCAGTGGCCGGCGTGGGGATGTTGATCGTTGCCGGTGCCGCCAGAGAGGGTGCGCCTTCACTATGCAGCGTGTTCTGCAGGCCGGCTACGCCGGCCAGGGAAAAGGGTTCCGCACTGCCGACACGCTCCGCGCGCATGTCCCGCTGCGCCCCTGCATCGGATGACACGGCCGCAAGCCGCGATGCCGGCGCGTCGATGTCCGCCTTGGCTTGCTCGCCAGCGCGGGGGATGTCGGTCCCGCTTTCACCGGGCTCCTCGGGCTTGCCTGCACGCGCCGCGGCCAGTGCAGCGTGTGCCGGGCCGCCGGAATGGCCTCGTCCTGCGCCTGGCAGCGGCGCAACGGACGCCGTGGCGAGATCGGTCTCGCTCCCGCTGGCATCGCTCTGAGGGTCGCTTCCACCGCCCGCAGGCGTCATGGCGGCGTGCGCGCGCCACGGCGGGTGCGGGTCCACGGGCAGGGCCTCGGAACCTGATGCTGCGATGGCGGATTCGGATGTGTCTTCCTCTTCCGCGGCGGCGGCATCCGGTCGCGCTGCGGCGTCGGTCTCGGAGCCGGAGGAGGCGCTCTGCGGCTTGGCGGGCTCGGGTGGGCGTGCCGCACGAGCATCGCGCGCCGTGCCCTGGGCTGCGTTGCGCCGGGCGTTCTGCGCGCGCTGCGCTTCGTCTGCGGGGCGGTCGCGGCTCGCTTCGCGTGAAGCCTCTTTTCTGGCTTCGGCATGCGACGCAGGCGGTTGCTTCGACAGCAGCTTGGCGAACGCGCTCGGCTCTCCTGGTCCGGTGAGGCGGCTGACCGACGGCGACTGCGGCGTGGACGCCGTGGTGGAGGCGGTGGATGTGATCTGCATGGTCCGTGCCTCGTCAGGCGGAGTGCGGCACGGTGCTCGTGGAGATGCCGGCGGGCGCGGCCTTCCACGCCATGCGCGAGCCGAACTCGTCGGTCTGCTTCTGTTCCTGTCGCTCGGCGGTGCGCTGCATCTCGCGGTGCCGCCGCTCCATGAGCTTGCGTACCGAGGCCACGCGCAGCTCGTGCTCGCACAGCTGCGTGCGCGACTGCTCCATCTGTTGCGCCGTGTGCTGCACGATGCGCTGCTGCTGCTCCAGCGCATGCGTCAGGCGCTCCATGAAGCCGCGGTAGCAGTGCAGCAGCTCCATGCGGCCCCCGGTCTTGAACTGCTCGTTCCAGCGCTGCTCGTAGTCACGCCGGTAGGCAAGCAATTCCTCGGCCTGCGACGCCGCGCCGGCATGCCGGTCGGCGGCGTGCTTGGCCTGGGACCATGCCTCGTCTCGCTCGCGCTCGGCTTGCGCGAGCAGCGCCTGCAGGGGTTGCATCGGATTCATCGCGGTTCACCTTTCACGTCGATCGTCATGGTTCTCAACTTTTCAACCCTGTAGCGCCATGCGCAGCTGGTGCACGCTGGCCGAAAGCGTGGCGCGCTCGTGCATGTCCTGTTGCAGCAATGCGCTCATGGCCGGCTGCAACCGCACCGCGGCGTCCAGCTCGGCGTCGTGGCCCGGCGAATAGGCGCCGAGCTGGATCAGGTCTCGCGCACGGGTCAGCTTGGACTGAAGCTGGCGGAAACGCCGCGCGCCTTCTAGGTGCGGGCTGTCGGCCACGCTGGTCATCACGCGAGAGATCGATTTCTCCACATCGATGGCCGGGTAGTGGCCCGCTTCGGCCAGCTCCCGCGAGAGCACGATGTGGCCGTCGAGAATGCCTCGCGCAGCATCGGCGATCGGGTCCTGCTGGTCGTCGCCTTCGCTCAGCACCGTGTAGAAGGCGGTGATGGAGCCGCCCCCCGCGACGCCGTTGCCACTGCGTTCCACCAGCTGCGGCAGCTTGGCGAAGCAGCTGGGCGGGTAGCCCTTGGTGGCCGGCGGTTCGCCGATGGCCAGTGCGATCTCGCGCTGCGCCATCGCATAGCGGGTCAGCGAATCCATGAGCAGCAGCACATGCGCACCGCGGTCGCGGAAATGCTCGGCGATGGCGGTGGCGTAGTTGGCGCCTTGCATGCGCGTGAGCGGTGGCGCGTCGGCCGGCGCCGCCACCACCACCGAACGCGCCAGGCCCTGCTCGCCGAGGATGTCGTCGATGAATTCCTTTACTTCGCGGCCACGCTCGCCGATCAGGCCCACCACGATCACGTCGGCCTCGGTGTAGCGCGCCATCATGCCCAGCAGCACCGATTTGCCCACGCCGGTGCCGGCGAACAGGCCGATGCGCTGGCCGCGGCCCACGGTGAGCATGGCGTTGATGGCGCGCACGCCGGTGTCCAGCGGTCGCCGGACCGGGTCGCGGTCCATGGCGTTGATGGGCCGGCGCACCAGCGGCTCGTTGTGCACGGCTTCGATGCGGCCCTTGCGGTCGATGGGGTGTCCCGCGGAATCGACCACTCGGCCCAGCAGCCCTTCGCCCACCGGCAGGTGCAGCGTGCGGTCCTCGCTGCGCCGCCAGGGATGCTGTGGCACACCCAGGCGCATGGGGACCACCGGCGCCTGGCGCGGCACCACGCGCGCGCCACTGGCCAAACCGTGCACGTCGCCCGTGGGCATGAGCCAGGCGCGGTCGCCGTTGAAGCCCACCACCTCGGCCAGCACCGCCGGCTGGCCGGGCTGACGCACCTCGCAGACCGAGCCCACCGGCACGCGAACGCCGGCGGCTTCGAGCACCAGCCCGGCCACCCGCACGAGCAAACCCTGCGTCTCCAGCGGCACCGGATCGGCAGAGAACGATTGCATGTCGTCCAGGTAGCGCTGCCATTTGTCGGCGTTGCCGACAGCGTCGTTTTCAAAGGCCGGGCTCATCATGGTTCGCCCTCCAAAGGCTCTTCGCACCCCAGCGCCGCGACCGCGCGCTTCCAGCGCGCCGCGATGCTGGCGTCCACCACGCCGATGTCCGATTCGACCAGGCAGCCGCCGCGCGCGATGGAGGCATCGGCCAGCAGGCGCGCGCCGCGCTGCGCCAGTGCGTCGGCCGCGCCCTGCTCGACGACCGAATGGTCGTCGGGATGCACGCGCACCGTGATCTGGCGCGCGCTCATGAGCAGCGTGTCCAGCGCCTCCTGCGCCACCGTGGCCACCAGCTCGGGGCGTGAGGCGAGTTCGCTGCGCACGATCTGACGCGCCAGGTGTGTGGCGGTCACGGCGAGCGCGCGGGCCATGTCCTGCTGCAGGGCGTCAAGCTCCTGGCCGTAGGAGCGCGTGACCTGTCCGACCTGTGCGCTCACCTGCGCGGCGTAGCTTTGCTTGAACTGCTCCAGCGCGGCGAGCCCGTCGCGATAGCCGTCCTGGTAGCCCGCTTGGCGCGCGGCGTGCATCAGCTGGTCGATGTCGGGCGCGGCCGGCTTCTCGGGCTCGGGCGGCGCGGCCTTGCGAACGCCCGGCGTGGGAGGCGCAGCGCCCTCGCCGGACAAGGTGCCCGGCATCCAGGAGGCGAAGCTGCCCAGCTCCTCGCGCGGGATGAAGCGCGCGTAGGGCGACGCCGGCTTGCCGCCCTCGGGGGGCGGCACGTTGCGCACGCCGGGCCGGGACTTAGAGGTACTCATCGTCTCCGCCGCTGCTCAGCACGACCTGGCCTTCGTCGGCCAGCCGGCGGATGGTCTTCAGCATTTCCTTCTGCTCGGCCTCCACCTCGGACACGCGCACTGGGCCGCGCGACTCCAGGTCTTCGCGCAGTGTTTCGGCCGCGCGCTGCGACATGTTGCGGAAGACCTTCTCGCGCACCTCGGGCGTGGCGCCCTTGAGCGCGATGACCAGCGACTCGGACTGCACTTCCTTGAGCATCGCCTGGATGCCCTTGTCGTCGATCTTTTCCAGGTCGTCGAAGGTAAACATGTTGTCCATGATCCGCTGCGCCAGCTCGTTGTCGGCCTCGCGGATGTAGTCGAGCACCGCGGTCTCGACGCTCGCACCCATCATGTTGATGATCTCGGCCGCGGGCTTCACGCCGCCCAGCGAGGCCTTGCGCAGCTTGTCGCCGCCGGCCAGCACCTTGCCCATCACCTCGTTCAGATCCTTCAGCGCCGAAGGCTGGATGCCGTCGAGGGTGGCGATGCGCACCAGCACCTCGTTGCGCTGGCGCTCCGTGAACTCAGCGAGCACCTCCGCCGCCTGTTCATGGTCGAGGTGCACCAGGATGGCCGCCACGATCTGCGGATGCTCGTTGCGCAGCAGCTCGGCCACCGAGCCGGCATCCATCCACTTCAGGCTTTCGATGCCGGAGACATCGCCGCCCTGCAGGATGCGGTCGATCAGCAGGTTGGCTTTGTCTTCGCCCAGCGCCTTGCGCAGCACCGACCTGACGTACAGGTCGGTATCACTCACCAGCAGGCTCTGGTCGCCGGCCATCACGGTGAACTTCTGCAGCACGCCTTCCAGGCGCTCCTTGCTCACGGCCTTCATCTTGGCGATGGTTTCGCCCAGGCGCTGCACTTCCTTGGGTGCGAGAAGCTTGAAGACTTCGGCCGCCTCCTCTTCGCCGAGCGACATCAGCAGGATCGCTGCGTCCTCGACGCCCTGGTCGTCCATGCTCATGTCGGCCCGTTCATGTGCTGCTGCTTTCGCCGCTCACCCACCCGCGCACGATGCTGGCGACGGCGGCGGGGTTCTCCTTGGCGAGCTGACGCGCGCCAAGGAGCTGCTCGCTGGACTTGGGCGCCTCCAGCGCGCGCGGTGCGGGCGCCTCCACCGCATCGTCAGCCAGCACACTGAGGTGGTTGCCGGGCTGCGGTGCCGGTTTGGCGAGCACTGCCTTGAGTGCGGGCCGGATCATCCCGAAGAACACGATCAGCGCCACCAGCGCCAGGCCGGCCGGCACCGCGGCGGCGCGCAGCATGTCCAGCACCTCGGGTTGCTTCCACCACGGCAGCTCGCCACCGCGCGAAGCGGGGTCGCCCTTGAAGGGCGCGTTGATGACCTTCACCGAGTCGCCGCGTTCCTTGTTGAAGCCGATGCTCTCCTGCACCAGTGCCGTGAGCTTGCCCATCTCGTCGGCGGACAGCGGCACCTGCGTGGTCTTGCCCTTGGCGTCTGTCACGCTGCGGTTGTTCACCACCACGGCGGCGTTGAGCCGGCGCACCGTGCCGGTGGCCGCGCGCGTCACGCGCACGGTCTTGTCGACCTCGTAGTTCGTCACTGCGTCGCGCCGGCTGCTGCTGGTGCCGGCACCCGCGCCCTGTGCGGCTTGCAGCGGGGCGGCAGGGCCGGTGAGAGGCGCCGTGGCTGGCACGGGCGGCTGGTTCGATACGGCGCCCGGAATGCCGGAGGGCGCCGCCGTGGTGCCGCCGGATTGCTCGGTAGTCTGCTGGCTGCGGATGGAGGCCGCCGCGCTGGCGCCCTGGTTGGGCTTGAACTCTTCCGAGGTCGCCTCGGTCTGCGAGAAATCCACGTCGGCCGTCACCGTGGCGCGCAGGTTCTCGCGGCCCACCACGGGCTCGAGCAGGTCGAGGATGCGCTTGGTATAGCCGCCTTCGATCTGCGCCACGTACTGAAGCTGCTGCGCATCCAGGCCAGGCCCCTGCGTGTTCTCGGGCGGGGCGGAGAGCAGGGCGCCCGTCTGGTCGAGCACGCTCACGGCCTTGGGGTTCATCTCGGGCACGCTGGAGGACACGAGATGAACGATGCCGGCCACCTGGGCGCGGTCGAGCGTGCGCCCGGCATGAAGCGTGAGCAGTACCGAGGCGCTGGGTTTCTGCTGCTCGCGGAAGAAGCCGTTCTGGTTGGGCAGTGCGAGGTGAACCCGTGCGGTCTGCACCGCGGCCATGGACTGGATGGATCGCGTGAGCTCGCCTTCGAGGCCGCGCTGGAAGGTGAGCCGCTCCTGGAACTGCGTCTGGCCGAAGCGCGCACCATCCATCAGCTCGAAGCCCACGACCGAGCCCTTGGGCAGGCCAGCGGAGGCGAGCTTGAGCCGCACGTCGTGCACCTTGGCCGCAGGTACGAGGATGGCCGCGCCGCCGTCCGCGTGCTTGTAGGGCACGTTCATCTGCGACAGCTGGGCGATGATCGCTCCGCCGTCCTTGTCGGACAGGTTCGCGTAGAGCACCTTGTAGTCGCCCTGGCTGCTCCACATCGACATGGCCAGCGCCACGCCGGCGAGCGCGGCCAGGCCAACACCGAGCGCCAGCTTGCTGCGTGGCGGCAGTGCCGCCAGCCGCACCCCCAGGCTGTCGGCCTGAACGACCGCGCCGGGGCTCTTCAACGCAATCTGGTTGTCCATTGTTCTGCCCGTGATCCCCCGCGCCGGATCGTGGCGTCCGGCCCTCCTGGCCCCTGGAAGGGACCTGGTTCGAAGTGATTATTCGGAAGCCCCCGGCTGTAAGAACCAGTGAACAGGCGCTCAAACCGCGTCCAGTTCACCCCATCGCAATGCCGCGGCGCCGATACGCTGTACCCATCTCGGCTTCCCTTCGCTTGGCTGCTACGCTGCGATGAACGTCACGCTCAAGCCTTTCAACTTCGCACAGGCCCTGGCGCGCGCCGGCCTCGACGCGAACGGCATGCCGATAGCCGCAGGGAAGCCGGTGCAGGAAGCCGGCTTCTCGCAGGCCCTGAGCCAGGCACTCAAGTCGGTGAGCGCTTCGCAAAACGAGGCGACGCAGCTTCAGCGCGAGGTGCAGATGGGCAACCCGACGGTGTCCATCGAGAAGACCATGGTCGCGATGCAGAAGGCGCAGATCGGTTTCCAGGCCACGCTGCAGGTGCGCAACCGGCTGGTGCAGGCGTACTCGGACATCATGAACATGCACGTGTGAGGCGCGCTTTCGTACCCCGCGGGCCGAAGGATTCAGCCTCAGTAACTCTCAGTCCAGCGCCAGCATGTGCCGGCGTTTCTGCGTCTGGTCGATGTAGCGTTGAAGCGCGCGCATGCCGCCATGGCCGGCGTCCACCATTTCGCAGCCCAGCCGCACGCCGCCTGATTCCGGGTTGAGCGAGGTCACGTGCTGCAGGCGCAATCCGGTGCTCACGCGGGTGTCGGTATCGAGCTCGATCATCACGCCGTTCATCAGCACGCCCGGAGTGAAAGGCGGCACGTCGTCAGGCAGGAACAGCGCGCAGCCACCCAGGCTCACGTCGAGCACGCGCAGCGAGAGTTGCATGTCGGGGATCATCGGGTGGCGCAGCTTCGCCACCGGAAGGTTGCGCACCAGCGGCTTTACCCGGAAGGCGCCGCGGCGCTGGAAGCGGAACAGCTCGCGTGGGAACGCTGTCCGCAGCGCCAAGGCCTGGCCGCTGTGCACCAGAACCAGCCGCTCCACGTCGAACTGAAGCTTCACTTGGTCGAGCCAGCCCACCACCGCCAGCTCGTCCGACTCCACCATGGCATCGAGTTGCGGTTCGTCCGCGACCAGGCTGAAGCTCAGGGAGCCGCGCGGCTCATCCACTTCCCATAGCGTGGCCGTCATCGAACGGCCGTCCGGCGAGTTCAGGCTGACGTGCAGGCTGGCGTCGACCAGGCGCTTGAGCAGGGCGGCGATCTCGCGGCCGCCGGTGATGCGGTAGTCGTCGAAGCTGCCCGGGCCAAGGGCGCTCGGCGGCGCCGGCAGGGTGTCCATGCGCTCAGGCACCGTCGGTCAGTGCAGCGTCTTGGGGCGGCCGGCGAGCAGATGGTCCAGCTCTTCGAGCCACGGCTCCGCCAGCATGCGGATCTCGGCGTCGTTGAGCAGGATGCGCTGCATGATGCGCGACTTCAGTTGTGCTTCGTCCGGCCCGAGCGACTGCTGGTTGGCGGCATGCTTGAGCTGGGAGATGAGCAGCGCACATGCACCCTCCAGCTTCACCACGTGGTCCCAGTTGCCGGCGCGCGCGGCTGCCAGCATGTCCTGGCTGGCTTGCTCGATCGCCTCGTAGTAGTTCAGCAGCACAGGGTTCATGGTTGCTCCACTGAAGGCTGGGTATCGCATGAGTCAGGCCGCCATGCGCTGGGGCTTGATGGAGGCCCATGCGTCGCGCAGGGGCGACAGCAACTGGCTGCATTGCCGCAGCAGCGCCGCGTCGTTGCGCACGTTCGCTTCCGTCAGGCGCAGCAGGACACAGGCGTACAGGTCGTGCAGCGTGTGCGCGACTTCGCCGCCGGCCTTCATGTCCAGGGCGCCGCGCAGCCCTTCGTCCACGATGCCGGCCGCCTTGCTGATCGCCTTGCACTTCGTTGGGATGTCACCGCGCTCCAGCGCGCTGACCGCGGTTCCGATCGCCGCCAGCGCCCCTTCGAGCAGCATGGCCACGAGCTGGTGCCCGTCGGCGGCCCCGATGCCGGTCTCCACGTGGATGTTGCTGTAGGCGCTGGCTTGCTGCTTGAACGGTGCAAACATGTCGTCGCGAAGGTGGGTGGTCTTGCTTGACATATCGGCCGCTCGGACCGGCAACTTGATGCAGTTCTTGCGCGATGTCGTGCATCGCGATGCGTGGAGCGCACAGGAGAGACGCCACACCCGTCGCGCAGGAGCAAGGTTCCAGCATGGCGATGCGATGGGGCGCCGCATGCAAGCGACGCGGCCACGGCGTCCTTGGACGCCCGTGCCGTGGATCGGCCCTCTAGTGTCGTGAGTTGGAAATACGTGGCATTTCGACGGGCCGAAACGGGGATGAGCGCAAGGCGCGCAGCCGGGTCGATACCGGGTGGTATCGACCCGGCTGGGCAACGCGGCGATCGCCCCGTGTCGGCTCGCCCCGAAGGGGTTCGGCCAGATGGCGCCCTCGCGCGACCGTCGAAAGGGGTCGATACCACCCGGTATCGACCCCTTTCG
>CBFHAS010000085.1:0-19399 GCA_965653625.1 uncultured Burkholderiaceae bacterium
CCTGAGCCGCGCGGCACCTGCTGCACGTTCCAGGAGAAGAAGTCGCGCCCGAGGGCCAGCGCCGTGATGTTCACCACCGACGGAGACGCCGCCTTGAACACCGAGATGTTGTTCAGCTCCTCGGCGCTGAGCGGCGGCCGCGGCGCCACCGGCCGCGGCGATGCCGGCCCGCGGCCTTGCGCTAAGGCGCTGCCTGACACGGCCAGAGCCAGCGCGAAGCACAGCCCGCGGGGAAGGAACTCTCGAACGGTGTCGCGGATTCGCGCCATGCAGGCTCCCTTTCCAATTCGGCATACGGCGATAGGCGGCGATCTTAGGGTGGCGAACCCCACTGGCGTCCCGGGCAACGATTGACGCACGCGCGCTGCACGCTTGACGATGCAGCAGCACTGAATGCTCCGAGGAAACTGCCATGCGCCCGACGCTGCTGCCGTGCCTACTCGCCGCCGCATCCCTGCTGGCCTGCAGCGAAGCTCCCAGGGGCTTGTCGTATGGATCCAGCTCGAACAACGAGTCTTCGGGCGCGCGTGCCAGTGGCAGTGCCGGCGCGGCCACTCGCGCCGCAAGTCGCGACATGAGCTTCTTCGTCAGCAGCACGGGCAACGGCAACGGCGCCAACTATGCTGGCCTGGCGGGCGCAGATCGCCACTGCCAGACGTTGGCATCAGCCGCGGGCGCGGGCGGCAGGACTTGGCGCGCCTACCTGAGCACCACGGCCACCGGGGGCAGCCCCGCGGTGCATGCGCGTGAGCGCGTCGGCACCGGCCCCTGGCGCAATGCGCGCGGCACGGTCATTGCGCGCAGCGTCGAGGACCTGCACGGGCCGGACAACAACATCAACAAGGAGACCGCGCTCACCGAAAAGGGTGATGTGGTGAACGGCAGTGGCGACTCGCCCAACATGCACGACATCCTCACCGGCTCCACGCCCGATGGCCGGGCGGCCGACACCACGTGCAGCAACTGGACGTCCTCCAGCACCGAAGGGGCCGCCACGGTGGGCCACCATGACCGCTTGGGCCTGGACGAGTCCGCCGCGGCGAAGTCATGGAACTCTTCGCACGACTCGCGCGGCTGCAGCCAGGACGCGCTCAAGTCCACGGGAGGGGCCGGGCTGCTCTACTGTTTTGCGGTCAATTTGAGCGCCCCCAGGCCGGGCTGAGCCCAGCCCCGCCCCCCGCGGGGGACAAGGAGACTTGGGGCGGCCCGGCGTTTTCCTTGGGGAGCGGCAGCACGCATCCGGCGCATCGCATGCGTGGCAAGACCGGCAAGAACTGGCGCCGCCTGCTGCGATGCCGTGCAGCGACCGAACATGCGCTTTGGGCCGGTCAGGACCAAGGAGTCGGCAGTCACGGGGACGCCCGCATCACCGCCGCCGACTGCGCCGTCAGCGCGGTCAGTGAGCCTGCATGCGGCTTGTGCACCGCGCAGAGGAATCTGGCGCTGGCATCCGAGGAACTTGCGCCTGCACTCCAGGCCACGGCCAGTGCGCGCAGTCCGGCGCGGGTGTAGCTTGCCAGCGCGCCGCTGCTCGGGTCTTCCACGTCGGCGAGTAGCTTCTCGCAGTACAGCAGCCTCGCCTCGCGGCTGCTGGCGATGAGATCCATCAGCGCACGCGCGGCGGTGTCGAACTGCACGGCGTTGAGTGCACGCGCCGGGTCGGTTTGCGCATGCCAGGCGCACACGTATTCGAGCGGGCCGAGGTTGCGCGTGCGACCCTGGGCAGCGTTGAGGTTCATCGGCGCGCTCGCGCCCCAGGCGCAGCGGCGGCCGCTGGGCAGACGCCCGGTGCGCACGGCATGGACCAGCGCGCGCGCCACCGCGGCCTTGGCCGCAGGGTCCCCGTGCTGTCCCACCATCCACAGCACACGGATCAAGGCGGGGTAGAGCTCGTCGTCCAGACCTTCGCACACGGCAACCAGCAGCGCGACTCGGTCTTCGTCGGTGGGCAAGTCCAAGCACCCGTCCACGAGTGCCTGCGCGGCACCTACCCAGTTTGGTTCTTGCAGCAGGGAACCCATCACGGGCTCACCTCGCCGCCGATGCACACGCTCAGCGGCTCGGCATGGCCGTCGAACCAGGTGGTCGGATCCTGCGGCCCTCTGCGCGGGCTGGGCGCCGCGGAAGGGGCGCCGGTCCAGGCAGTGCCGGGGTAAACCTGGGATGCAAGGATCATGGTGGATCGTCCTCTCGTGGATGCAGCTTAGCTCGCCGCCCGAGGTCGTCTGGGACGCTTAGCACTAGGGGAGATCCCACTGGGATCCAGTGGCCTACCCACCACCCAGGGGACCGGGATGCCGCTCTACGCGGTGTGCTGCAGCCGGTAGATGACGAGCGCGCCGGCACCTGTGGAGGTGCGAGTTGGTCAGGGCGCACCTCCACGGGTGCCGGCGCCGGGGGGCGGCGCATCGGCCACCGTTCGCCGGGCGATGCGTTGAAACGCGTGTGGGTAGATCCCTCAAACACCCAGCGCCATGCCCACCCGCCCAGAACCACGTCGCCCCACGCTCGTGCCGGCGGCGAAAGCCAGCTTCGCGGCCTCGGTCAGCGAATCCACCGCCGGCCGAACCGGCTGCTTGGCGCGGAGCACGCCTTGCGCCTTGCGCATCGCGAAGGCCAAGGCCGCATCGGGCGTAGGCCAGCCGTAGCCGGCGCACAGGGCATCGTCGCGGAAGAGCTGTTCCGCCGTGCCGCCCGTGCGCAAACGTTGCACCACCAGCGCCGCCAGGTAGCCCTCGCCGCGCGGCGCTTCCATGGCGCCGGTGTAGATGCGGAACTCGCCATCGTCGCGTTCGATGAAATGCATATCTCCTCCGGGAATGCCCGCACTCGTGGGACACCTTGAGTACGCAGGCGCCCGTCATTCGGTTCAATGCACGTCTCGCCCGGCGCAGAAACGCGTGACTTCGTTCACGAACTGGTGGCCGGCTCGTGCGCCAGCGCACTCACTCCTGCCCTTCGGCCGTCTTCATCCGGCGACGCAGCCGGGCCGCCTCTTCCATCGCCCCGGCACGCTCGGCCCGCAGCGCCTGCACCCCCAGCCAAGCCAGCAGCGGCCTTCGCCAGCCCTGCGCGGAAGCCGTGTCAGCGGCGAGCGCGATCATGTCGGGATCGGCCTTGCCGGCCTGGAACAGCACCGCCACCGCGATCAGGCGCGACAGAGGGTCTTCAACGTCCCGCAAGCGGGAAGCCGAGGCCGACGCGGCCCCCGCCACCATCGATGCTGCAAGACGCTGGGCATCGGGCAGCCGCTCGATGTCGTCGCGCGTCAGCGCAGCGGCCGACAGGTGGGCGGCATAGGCGCGCTCGGGAGCCGCCGCGTCGAAACGCAAGCGCTCGAAGCGCTCGCAAGGCTCGAACACGAGGCTCGCAACGCGCGCGGCGCAGCGCATCAGCTCCGCGCGGGCCATGAGGTCCGGCCGGCCGGTGCGCGCGATTTCGCGCCGGGCGCTTACCATGGCACGCGTCTCGCCAGCTGCATCGCCGAGCAGCACCGCGGCGACTGCGTCGTCCAACGCCGATCTCGCATCGGCCTGCCAGTCGGGCACCGGCGGCCCGCCGGCACAGCCGCCCAGGGCCGCCACAAGTACCGCGCAGAGCCACGTGCGGCCTGCCCTCATCGCAGCCTCAGTTCCGCATCGCGCGCGAACGGCCACTTGCGATTGACCTCGTCGACGAGCTGTTCCACCTTGCGCACGGTGGCATCCACCTCGCCGCGCAGCGCACCCAGATCGGTGGTGGCCTCGCGGGCGTGGCCCGCCACGGCCTGCGCTTCGGCCAGCACCGCGTCCACCTTCGTCAGCGTGCCGCGCGCATCCACCAGCATGGCATTGAGCTGCACGATCATTGCGCGGGCCTCCGGCACCACACCGTTATCGCCCAGCACCTGTGCGTCCGCCTTGGCCGCCATGCCGTCCAGCCGCGACAGCAACGTGTTGGCACGCGCCAGCGCCACGCTGATCTGCTGCGCATCCGCTTCGTTGCCCAGCAGTACACCGGCAGCACCGCGAGGGCCCTGCAGCCGCTCGGTCAGCGAGCGCAGGTTGCCCAGCGTGCCGGCCAGGGCCGACTCGGAAGATGACAACTGCATCAGGTTCTGAATCAGCTCGCGCGCCGAAGCCACCAGGCGCGGCAGCTCCGCGCCCGCGTCGCCGACGAGCACCTTGCGTTCGGCGCCGTCGGGCAGCGGCGGGTCGGCGAGCACCCCGCTGTAGGCCTTGAGGCTCGCGCCGCCCACGAGGCTTCGCACCAGCGTGAACACGCTGGACTGGCGCAGCCAGTGAGCGTCCTTGCGCGGCACGTCGACGAGGATGCGCGCGTTGCCGTCGGGCGCCAATTCCACGCGGTTCACGCGGCCGATCGGAAAGCCGGAGAAGGTGAGGTCCATGCCCACGCGCACGCCCTCGGAATCGTCGGCCAGCAGCACCAGCCGCTGCGTGGTCTCGAAGGCGCCGCGCGCATACAGCAGGTACAGCACCGTGCCGCCCACCAGCATCACAAACAGGCCGAGCAGCAACACCGCGCGGGCTTCGAGGTTGGGCCCGAGCACGGGCCGGGGCAAGGGCTCGTCTTCCTTCATGTGTCAGTAGTAGTTGCCCACGAGCGATGCCGCCTCGATGAGCACGATGACGAAGAACATTCGCACCAGCGCGTTCAGCTCGGCGCTGGTGCGCGTGGCGCGCGGCGACTCGTCAAGCACCGAAGCGATCGGCATGAGGGCGACGGTGATGCCGAAGAACACGATCTTGAGCCCGAAGATCAACGCCACGGCCGGCGTGAAGACGCGGCCCACCGTGTGGGTGTAGGCCGGAAAGCCCGCAGCGGTGAAGCCGTAGACCATGAGGTAGGCCACGATGAGTGTCACCACGCAGCTCACAGCGGCGAGCATCAGCGCGCAGAACACGCCGGCCACCACGCGCGGCAGCACCTCGCGCCGCAGCGGCTCCGTGACAGCCTGCCACACCCCGCTCGTGCGCAGCGCGGCAATCTCGGCGGCATGCGCGAAGCTGCAGCGCAGCGCGGCGAACAACGCGGCAGCCAGCGGGATCAGCTCGAGCACGAGCACGCGAACCACCATCTCCAGCGCGTACTGCGTGAGGCCATAGCTCAGTGCCGTGACGACCACGATGCGGATGAGCACGAGGCTGAGCAGCGTGGACAGCACGGTAAAGGACGCGAGTGCCGGCGCCGTGCCGGCGTACAGATGGCGCAGCAGGGCTCGCCGGTTGTCGCTCGCGTAGCTGGAGGGCGAGAGCGCAAGCGCGAGCAGCAAGGCACCGAGGTGCACGACGCGCCACCACCCGGCCACCCGCCGCTCCAATGCACGGGCCGTGCCGTGAAGGCGGCGAGGAAGCGGGCCAGACTGGGACATGCCGGGGATCATATGGGGGGCATTGCGAATGCATGTGGAAGCCCGCGCGGCGGTGCAGGCCCTTCGACAAGCTCAGGGCGAACGGAGGGGGTGGAAGCTCAAGGCGAACGGAGGGGGTGGAAGCTCAGGGCGAACGGAGGGGGTGGAAGCTCAGGGCGAACGGAGGGAGGTGGATCCGATCGAGCTCACGGCGAACGGCAGGATTGAACACCCGCTGCGCCATCCGATCCCTACAGCCTCGGATGCCTCGCCAGGAACGCCTTCGCTGCCTCACGGCTGGGCTCCCTCAGCTGGCCGTCCGCCAGTGCTTGCCGATACAACGAGGCTGCCTGCCTGGCGTCGCGCCGCTTGCCCACGCCCTTTTCGTGCATCCAGCCCAGCTGAAAGAGCGCATCCGGGTCGCGCTGGGCCGCAGCTCGCCTCAGAAGCTCGGCGGCCCGCCCCGTGTCCCTGGGCACGCCGAGCCCGCGCAGGTACAGCCGCCCCAGGTTCGCTTGCCCGGGCGCGAAATCCTGGCGGGCGGCTTGCCGGTACCACCGCACCGCCTTGCCGATATCGGCCGGCACCCCGCGGCCGCGTTCGTAGATGAGGCCGATGCGGTTTTGGGCAGGTGCATAGCCCTGCGCGCCCGCTTTGCCCAACCACACGAGTGCCTCCGGCACATCCCCTTTGACGCCGACACCCGACTCGTACATGACGCCGAGTTCGTATTGCCCCGCAGCGTGGCCCTGTTCAGCGGCCCGGCGATACCAGTGGAGCGCCTTCGCTACATCACGCGGCAAGCCCGTGCCGCTGCGGTACAGGTTGCCGAGCGCCACCTGGCAGTGCGGATCGCCGCGCAGGGCCTCGGCCGCGCATTCGGGTTCTGGCGCGGCCACGGCCGTGGCCGGTGCGGCAACCGCCGAAGGGTGCTGCGCCCGCCAGACCCCGTAGCCCAGCGCCAGGGCGACCACCATGCCGAGGCTCAGCATCATTGGGCGCCGCCGCCACCTGCGCGGCGGTGCCGCTTCCGGTAGCGCGACCAGGGCGTCCGCCTCTTCTGCCTCGTCGAACGCCACCTCCAGCGCCACGGCGAAGGCCCGCGCCGACGCGTGCCGCTCGTCGGGGCGCTTGGCCAGCGCGCGCAAGACCACATCGTCCAGCACGCGCGGCAGGCCGGGCGCCGTAAGCGAGGGCGGCACAGGGTCCTGGTACAGCACCTTCTGGATCACCGAGGCTGAGGAGCCGGAGAACGGAACCTCGCCCGTGAGCAGCTGGTAGAGCACCACGCCACAGGAGAACAGGTCGCTGCGCCCGTCCACCGGCTGATCGGCGAGCTGCTCCGGCGACATGTGCGAGAGCGTGCCGATGAGCGTGCCCATCTTCGTGAAGTCGGCGGCGGCGAGCTTGGCGACGCCGAAATCGGTGACCTTCAGTTGGCCGCCGCGCGCCAGCATGAGGTTCGCAGGCTTGATGTCCCGGTGCACCACGCCCTGCGAGTGCGCATACTCCAGCGCGGACAGCAACTGAGCCATGATGGCGCGACATTCGCGCAGCGTGAAACGCCGGCCTTCGTCGAGCAGGCTTCTCAGATCGCGGCCCCGCACCAGCTCCATGGCGATGAAGGGGCGCAGCGATTCGCCGGACTCGCCGTACGAGTAGGCCATCGCGATGTTCGGATGCCTCAGCCGGCCCGCCGCCTGCACCTCGTGCCGGAACCGCCCGCGCAGCGCCTCGGCCAGCGCCGCGTTCTCAGGCTTTATGCGCAGCGCCTTGATCGCCACCGCTCGACCGAGCACCGCATCGACGCCCTCATACACCACGCCCATCGCGCCGCGGCCGAGCTCGCGGCGCACGCAGTACTTTCCGAAGCGGCTGGGCGTGTCCATGGCCAGCCCAGCGTGCCCGGGGGTCCGCACGGCGTCAATAGTTGGGCACCCGTACTCCGCGGCGCCCCGTGGGTCGCGATACCGCCCGGTATCGACGCAACTGTGCTCCTTTCGCTCATCCCCGTGGCGCTCCGTCGCGATGCCACGATGTTTCCAACTCGCGACACTAGCGGCTTACCTCCACCGCAGCGCCAGCATGTTGACCATGCCGCGCCACGAGCCCGGCATCACGGCGCGGCCGAACCTGCACCATGCCGTCGGCCAGACCGTGCGGCATGGGCCGCCGAGAACCAACCGCGAAAAAACGACGGCAGACACCGCGGTGAGCGCTCCATAGCCGAGCGCAAAGCTGATGAACTGAAACGCCGCAGCGTCAGGCGCCAGCGCCACCGCCGCCGATGCCGTGGTGAGCCGCTCGTACACCACCCAGGGCTGGCGCCCGACCTCGGCCACCACCCAGCCTGCGATCATCGCCACCCAGGGCAAGGGCGCACAGGCCACCAGCACCCACGGCACGCTGCCTGTGTCGCCCCGACGCTGCCTCCAGAGCGACCAGCCGATAGCCGCCCCGAGCGCGAGTGCGCCGGCGACCATCACGCGGAACGCCGTGAAGATGACGAGCACGTTGGGCTGGCTGGCCTTCGCAGCAGCCTCGATGCGTTGCTCGGCCGTCATGCCGGACCAGTCGGCAAGGGTGCGCCCAGTCCACTCATGAAGCTGCCGCCAGCCCGCCCCCTCGGGGGAAGCCGGAGATTGCAACGCAGCCGCAATCTCGCGCTTGGCGCGGTCGAGATGCTCGTTCATGCCGTCCAGCGGCTCGTCGCTGCCAACGAGCCAGCTCAGCACGTAGGGGATCTCGATCGCGTGGCGGTTCTCGCGCGTTGCGGGGTCCGGCAAGGCGACCACGGTATAACCAGACGGGCCGTCGCCTCGCTCCCAGTGCGCCTCCATCGCGGCGAACTTCATGGGCTGGTGTTCGTACACATCGGCGGCGCTGTGGTGACCGGTCCATGCCACGGCAGCCAGCGAGATCGCCGCCATGGGCAGCGCCACGGCCACCGATGACCTGGCCGCCGCGGCGTGCAGACGCCGGCGCAACAGCCACGCCGACACGGCGATGGCGAGCATCGCGCCGGTCAGCAGCGCCGCGCTCACGGTATGGCTCAGCTTCCACAGCGCCGTGCTGTTGAGGAACATCGCCGCGGCCGAGTGCACGTACAAGCGGTCGTGCACAAGCTCGGTGGCCACTGGGTGCTGCATCCAGGCGTTCAGCGCCAGGATGGACGCAGACTGCAGCACCAGCAGCGCGAGCAGGCTCCACCGCAGCGCCGCGCGTGCCTTCCCCGGCAGCCGATGACCCCCCATGGCCAGGCCGATCACCAGCGCCAGCATGAGCGGCGCGATGATCCCCTCGAGGCTCATCGTGGCGCGAAGCGCCTCCGCGGCCTGCTCGCTGAAGCCTTGCCATTGCCCATGCAATTGCTCGCGAAGCGGAAACCCGGTCAGCCCGCCAACGGCCCAGGCCGCGACAAAGAAACGACTCCAGTAACGCGAGGCGCGCAGACAGCTGCGACTGCCGCGCACGGCATGCACGGTATCGAGCACGGCCACCAGGGCCAGCAGCCCGATCGACAGCGGCACGAAGAGAAAGTGGAATGACGCCGTCAGCCCGAACAGCATGCGAAACGGCAACATCATCGACGGGTCTGCGTCCATGGGGGATTCCTTGAGAGAGCAACGCACCCCGCCGGCTCGTCGCTAGCAGCGTGGCGCATATGTGTGTGGGAAAAGGGCGGCCCGCGGACTTGCCGGGGCCGCTTCTCAACGACGGGTCAGGGGTTGCGTGGCCCCACCTTCGACTTCACCGGCGCGAGGCCCTTGCCGGCGGCAAAGATGTCCTCGGCGATCCGCAGGCCAAGCGGCACGCCACCGATGCGCCCCTGGGTGAAATCAGGCTTGCCGTTGGGGCCGAGCGCGAAGGCATCGAAGGACCAATGCACGCCCAGGAACACGCGGCTGAATCCGTTCTCGATGATCATTTGCCACAAGCCGTCATCGAACTTGCGAAGGTGGCGCGGGCGCGCGGTGCCGGTGTTGTCCTGCGTGGCGCCGTTCATCTCGTCGGAGACCAGCGGGCCGGTGAAGATGCTGTCCTTCTTGCGGTCGCCCGCAGGCACGCCATAGAACAAGCGCGTGATGTGCAACGCCGCGGCGCCGAACGTGGCGTGTCCGGAGGGATAGGCGGGAAACGGCGGCGTGAAGTTCTTGTCGTAGCGGGCGGTTTCCGGCACGTAGCTGTTGCTGTGCGGGGCGCCGAGCGGCAGCCACTCGGGATCGCACAGGTCCCTGATGTCGTCCTTCGGCGTCGTCGCCGCCGGCCCCATCGACTCGTCGTGCTCACGTACTCCGAGCACCGGGCGCCAGAGGTCGTGGATGAACTTCTGGTCCCACGCCAGGATGCCCGCGTCCGCTATCGCGGCGTTGACCAGCGCGAACAGGCGCGCGTTCTGGTCGACCGTGTTCACGGCCCCGGTTTGGGGATGGAGCGTCGTCATCGCCACTTTGCGAACGACCTGGTTGTAAAGGCGAGGCGGTGTGCCGATCTCGCGCACGCCGTCGTAGGCCCAGAACACCCCGACCAGCGTTTCGTCATTGCTACGCTTCTTGAACTTCACGGGAAGCGTTCCCATGAGCTCCGGCGCAATGCCCTGGCCTCGCACGTCTTCGAGCGCGCGCTTGTAGTCGCTGCTCCCGAGTTGCGGCGGCGCCTCCAGATCGTGGCGCTCCGTCACTGCAAAGGGCCTTGATTTCGCGCCGTACCTGGGTGCATGCGGGTCCTGATCCGGATGCGCGGGATCCGGGCGATGCCGCCCCGGCAAGTCCGAGTACACGTGGCCTTCAACCCCTACCCCGGGGTCGTTGGCACGTTCGGCGAGCAAGGCTTGCGCGACCGCCGTACCGAATGCCTTGCCTTCCGCTACGCCGGTGCCCACCAGGTCGGCCGCGGCCAGGCGTGCGTCGAAGAAGCCCGTCTGCCTGGGAAACAGCGTCCTCAGGCACACATGCGCCGCGGCTGCGACGGCCGCGGCGGCGCTGGCGCCGGGTGCAGGGCTCGCCGGTGTCGGCAGATACCGGGGCAGGCTGGGCCCACTGACCACGCCGGCGTGGGCGTCGTACATGGCCAGATGCACGATCGCCAGGGCCCGCGAGCTGAGCGTGGGTCCGCCTTGCTCGGGCATGGGCGTATGGGTGCCGGGGACGTTGCTGAAGTCGCGCCGGTTCGCTTCCAGGGCCACCTCGTTCCAGTAAAGAATGTGATCCATCGTGTTCCTCTCTGTACCTCGTCATTGCCAGCAAACGGCTGGTGCGGATGGGGCATGAATCGCCGCCGGGCAGGGCCTGCCTGCAATTCCGCAGCGGCACGCTTCAATGTCGAGAAGGGTATGGGCGAAGTAACAGAAAGCGTCCCCCTACGTGTAGTCGTCTGCGGACCCTGTAGATCTAGGGGGTCATGTAACGGCGGCTGCCCTTCGTCATGGTCGGAAAGCGATCCTGGGCGATGCTGGGCGACAGAGGTTTCAACCGCTCCCCCTCGCCTATGAGCACACCTTCAGGTGTCATCCGGCACTGCCTTCGCGCTGCGGGGCCGGTGCGACTCATCGCCGTGGCCCAACTGCTGGGCACATCGCTGTGGTTCAGCGCGAACAGCGCGGCCGACGACCTGATGCGCGACTGGGGTGCCACGCCGGCGGACATCGGCCTGCTCACCGGGGCGGTGCAACTGGGCTTCATCCTCGGCACGTTGTCGTTCGCGCTGAGCGGGCTGGCCGACCGCTTTGCGGCCAGCCGCATCTTCGTGGTCTCGGCGGTGCTGGGCGCAGGGTTCAACGCCGCCTTCGCGTTCGCCTCGCAGGGTGTGCCCAGCGCCGCGGTGCTGCGCTTCCTGGTGGGTGTGTGCTTGGCGGGCATTTATCCGCTGGGCATGAAGCTCATCGTCAGCTGGGCGCCCGAGCGCGCCGGCGCTGCATTGGCATTGCTCGTGGGCATGCTTACGCTCGGCACCGCGCTGCCGCACGGCTTGCGCGCACTCGGCGGCGCATGGCCGTGGCAACAGGTGATCGTCGTGTCGTCGCTGCTCGCGCTGGCGGGCGCGACGGTCATCCATGCGCTGGGCGACGGCCCTCATCTCGCGCGTCGCGGGGGTACGGGTGGCGTGCATGCCGGCGGCGTGCTGCGCGCGTTCGGCGTGCCGGCATTTCGCGCATCGGCCCTCGGTTATTTCGGGCACATGTGGGAGCTGTACGCGTTCTGGACGCTCGTGCCCATGCTGGTGGAGCGCAGTGCGCTGCACCGCGCGTTGCCCCTGGGCGTGGCGGGGCTGGCCTTCGCGATCATGGCCGCCGGCGCTGCGGGCTGCTTCCTGGGCGGCGCGCTGAGCCGGCGTCTGGGCAGCCCGGCCGTGGCCGGCGCCGCGCTTGCGGTGTCGGGGCTGTGCTGCCTCATCTTTCCCTGGGGCACCGAATGGCTCGGGCCCCACGCGCTGTTCGCGGTGCTGCTGCTGTGGGGCGCCGCAGTGGTGGCGGATTCGCCGCAGTTCTCGGCGATATCTGCCCAGGCGTGTCCGCCGCACCTGGTGGGCAGCGCGCTGGCCATCCAGAACTGCATCGGCTTCGGCATCAGCGTGGTGTCCATCGCCGCGGCGACGACGCTGCTCCCGGGCTGGGGGCTCGCCATCACTTGGCTGCTGCTGCCCGGGCCGGTGTTGGGGCTGGCGGGATTCTGGCCGCTGTGGTCGGGCAAGGTCCGCGTACCGACCATGGCGCGGGGGCCGGCTTGAAGCAGGGCACTCCGGGGCCCCTCTATCATTCGCGGGCCCGCAGCCAAGGAGAGAGCAGAAGTTGAGCATCGATCTTGCGTACGCCGAACTCGGCCTGCCCCTCGGGGCCAGCGAAGCGGAGGTCAAGGCGGCCTGGCGCCGGCTCGTGTCGCGCTGGCACCCCGACCGCAACAAGACGCCCAACGCCGTGCACCTGATGCAGCGCATCAACACGGCCTATGAGCAAATCCGGCTGGCCGGCTTCGCGCCCAGACCCACGGCCGAAGAAAGCCGCGCCAAGCCCGCACCCGCCGAAGCTTCCGCGGCTCGCGGCACGGCGCGCGGGTCGCAAAGCCAAAGCACGCGGGTCATCCGCCGCAGGGTGAAGCTGTCGCTGGAAGAGGCTGCGCTGGGCATCACACGCGTGCTGAACGGCCGGTTCACCGACACCTGCAGCTCTTGCGATGGCGCAGGCACGCTGAAGCCAAAATCCTGCACTCAGTGCGGCGGCACCGGCACGATTCGCCGGCATGCCTGGTATGGCTGGATCTCCTCGCACGATGAGTGCGAGGCTTGCGGGGGCACCGGTGTTATCCGCCCGGCCTGCCCGGCTTGCGAGGGCTCGGGCACAACGAGCACCCGCTACCGGCGCACGGTGCGCATCCCGCCCGGCGTGCGCCCCGGCGATGTTCTCAGCGCCGATGGCGGCGGCACGCGTGACGGCGGTTTCGACGGCACGCTTGAACTGGAGGTGCAGTTCGCCCGGCACAAGCTCTTCGAGTGGGCCGACGATGGTGTCCTGCGTTGCGAGATGCCCGTGGACGGCTTCGCCTGGCTGGCCGGCGCGTGGATCGAAGTGCCCACGCTCACCGGGCTGCAGCAGATGCGCCTGCATCGCGGCCGCCATGTGTACCGCCTGCGCGGACAAGGCATGCCACTGGAGCGCCGCGGCGCCGCACGCGGCGACTATGTGGTGACCGTGGTCCCCGGCTTCCCCGACACCCTCAGCAAGGCACAGCAGGCGCTGCTGGAACAACTGAGCGGACTGTCGGAGGATGAAGGTGGTGGTGCCGCCTCGGCCGTGCAGGGCTGGCGCCGCAAGCTACGCGCCTGGGAGCGCGAGGTCAGCGCGAACGCCGCCTCGGGTGGGGGGTAATTGGCACGGTCTGTGGCGCGGGCTCATAGGCACCGCTCAGGGATCTTCCGGGGTTGCGGTCAGCGGGCTCATCCATCGAAATGGAGGTTCATGTCACGTGGCGCGCAGCCCGGGCATGCACCTACGGTCCCCACGGGCGGCGCGACGCCGCAGAATGGCAAGCCATGATCCGCTGGCTGCACAGTGACCAGGACGCGTTACCGGACACCCGGCTTGCGCTGCCCCCTGGTTCGGACGCGCCGGGCCTGCTGGCTGCCGGCGGCGATCTCGCGCCCGACCGGTTGACCGAGGCATACGCCAAGGGCGTTTTCCCCTGGTACAGCGAGGGCCAGCCGGTTTTGTGGTGGTCACCCGATCCGCGCATGGTGTTGCTGACCGACGA
The DNA here is from genome assembly GCA_965653625.1 of uncultured Burkholderiaceae bacterium. Classification (GTDB taxonomy): domain Bacteria; phylum Pseudomonadota; class Gammaproteobacteria; order Burkholderiales; family Burkholderiaceae_C; genus Albitalea. Next base: position 13,594 of record CBFHAS010000085.1, read on the forward strand.
GTTCAAGCTCTCCCGATCGCTGCGCAAGACTCTGGTGAAGTTCATTCGCACGCCCGGCTGCCAAATCCGCATCGACACCGCCTTCGACCGCGTGATCGCCGCTTGCTCCGCCACGCCGCGCGAGGGGCAGGACGGCACGTGGATCGTGCCGGAAATGCTCGACGCCTACCGCGCGTGGCACTGCCTAGGTTTTGTCCACAGCTTCGAGACCTGGATCGACGGCGAGCTGGCCGGCGGGCTCTACGGCGTCAGCCTGGGCCGCATGTTCTACGGCGAGTCGATGTTCTCTCACCGCACCGATGCCTCCAAGATCGCCTTGGCCGCGCTGGTGTGCTTTTGCCGCGACAAGGCCGTGCCCATGATCGATTGCCAGCAGCGCACCGGCCACCTTGCATCGATGGGCGGGCGCGAGATTGCCCGTGGCGAATTCGAGCGGCGGCTCCGGCTCAGCCTGGGGGAGCCCCGCATCCGCGACTGGACCTACCACCCCTCGATGTGGCGCCGTCTCGTGCCGCCCGACGCGGGCGATGCTGCCGCTCAGGACGCGGCGAGAGCCCTTCCACCGCAGCCCCAGGCTCCAGGCGCAGGCACCCCGTGACGCACCCCAAAGAGCTTCCGCTCGCCTCGCTCCAGTTCTATGCCACGGCGCCATACCCGTGCAGCTACCTGGAAGGCCGCATGGCGCGCTCGCAAGTGGCCACGCCCAGCCACCTGATCCACGCCGATGCCTACTCTGGCCTGGTGGCCAACGGCTTTCGCCGCAGCGGCATGTTCACCTACCGGCCCTACTGCGACGGCTGCCGTGCCTGCGTGCCGCTGCGCGTGCCCGTGGCCGTCTTCGAGCCCCACCGCAGCCAGCGCCGGGCTTGGAAAGCGCACCAGAACCTGGTGGCGCGCGTCTTGCGGTTGTGCTTCGTGCCCGAGCATTACCAGCTCTACCTGCGCTACCAGGCCGGCCGCCACAGCGGCGGCGGCATGGATCACGACAGCATCGACCAGTACACCCAGTTCCTGCTGCAAAGCCGCGTCAACTCGCGCCTGGTGGAGTTCCGCGAACGCCGCTCCGACGGCTCGGCCGGGGTGTTGAAGATGGTGTCTATCCTGGACATCCTCAACGACGGCCTTTCGGCCGTGTACACCTTCTACGAGCCCGAGCCGCACACCAGCTACGGCACCTACAACGTGCTGTGGCAGATCGAGCAGGCGCGGCTGCTGAAGCTTCCGCACGTCTACCTCGGCTACTGGATCGCCGAGAGCAACAAGATGGCCTACAAGGCCCAGTTCCGGCCGCACGAGCAGCTCATTGATGGGAAGTGGGTGCGCCAGGAGTAACTTGGTCCCGGTCCCGGCTTGGCATGGCTGCGTCCACGCCAAGGGAGGGGTCAAAACGTCACGCCCTACTTCTTAGGAGGCTTAGTAGGAGTAGGCTCATCCGGAAGTTTTGTAGCACCTTTCCAAGCATCGGGGCCGGGCCGCTCCCACGGCCGAAGCTTACGCACGTCCTTCTCTGAATCCTTGCCCGGCTCGCTTACTCCAACTGAGTTCAGCTTAGTCTTGGAATTAATTTTCATTGCCAGTTCTCCTAGTGTCGTTGTTAGCAGGACCGTGATGCGCACCACGGTTCACACTGTATGAAGGGCTCGCTCATGGCCTACATCGGTGCTTGCTCGAACAACTACTGGGCAATGTTGCCCATCACCGTTAACCGGGCAGCCGCTTCTTCAGCAATCGACAGGCACGAAGTCAATCCTGGCGATTCAATGCCAAACAAGTTCACCAGACCTGCCACCCCGTGCTTCGACGGCCCCTGGATCACGAAGTCGCTCGCCGGCGTGCCGGGCCCGCCGAGCTTGGGCCGCACACCGCTGTAGGCGGGCTGCAAAGCGCCATCGGGCAGGTCGGGCCAGTAGCGGCGGATCTCGGCGTAGAACGCATACGCCCGCGCCGGGTCCACGCGGTAGTCAATCTGCTCGGGTGCCGTCACCCCCAGCCATTGCACATCCGGCCCGAAGCGGGCCTGGCCCGCCAGATCGAGCGTGAGGTGCACGCCCAAGCCAGCATCCTCGGGCACCGGATAGATGAGCCGTGAAAAGGGCGCTCGACCTGACAAGGCGTAGTAGTTTCCCTTGGCATAGTGGGCTGTCGGCACGTACTGCGGCGCCAAGCCCTCGATGCGGGCAGCCACAAGCGGCGCGGACAAGCCAGCAGCGTTCACAACCACCTTCGCGGCCAGCAAAAGCGGAGCATCTCCGCCTACTTCCACCTCATGCAGGTCGGCTCCACACGCCACCCGCTGCACCGGCGACCGCAGGGCCAGCGCGCCGCCGGCCGCTTCCAGGTCGCCAAGCAAGGCCAGCATGAGTCCGTGGCTGTCGACGATGCCCGTGGAGGGCGACAGCAAGGCCTCGTCGGCCTGCAAGGCGGGCTCCAAGGCTCGTGCCTCTTGCCTCGTCAACTTGCGCACGTCGGCCACGCCGTTGCGTGCGGCTTGTGCCTCGATCCGCGCGAGCTTCGCCGCCTGGGCCGGGCCGCTGGCAACGATCAGCTTGCCGCAGCGCCGGTGCTCCACCCCGTGCGACTCGCAAAAGGCATACAGCGCCTCGCGGCCTTGGACGCATAGCCGCGCCTTGAGCGAGCCGTCGGCGTAGTAGAGCCCTGCGTGAATCACCTCGCTGTTGCGCGAGCTGATGCCGGTGCCGATGGCATCGGCGCCTTCGAGCACCACCGTTTCCAGCCCGCGCTGCGCGAGCGCCCTTCCCACGGCGAGGCCAACCACACCCGCACCGATAACCACCGCATCGACTTTGTCCATGGCCGCGATTCTCCCAGCGGCGCGAGCACGCTGAAGGGCCCTCAGGACGGCGAACTTGATCGCCCGCTGGGCGGGGCGGGGGGCGGTGCGCGAAGCTGCGGGCTCGAAGGCGCCGAAGCGGGTGATTCGGCATGAGTGGGTGGGGACGACCGTGCAGCGGAAGCCGATGCCGGAGGCGGCGTGGCGGAGGCCGGCGTGGCGACTGAAGACGCCGACGATGCCGCACCGGCCACACCTGCCGCTTGGGCCGTCACCGCACAGAGCTGCCCGCCTTGCCCTTCGCCCCGCAGCGCGTTGAGCAGCTTGGCGCCTGGCCGCCCGCTCGGTGTCCAGCCGAGCCGGCTCTCTTCGACGCGGATCGCGCCCGAGGTGAGTGGCCCCGGGGAACCATCGGCCTGCACGCTGCAATGTCCGCGCGCCAGCAGCAGCGTCTGCAGCTCTCTCAGCTCGCTGCGCGACAAGGCGGGATCGTCAGTGGGCCAGGCCACGCGCTGCGGCGGCGCGCCGCGCAGCGAATCGGACAGCAGGCCGATGGCCAGCGCATAGGCATCCGCTCGGTTATAGCGCCACAGCGCGTGGTAGTTGGGCGTCACGATCCACGCCGGGCCATTCGGCACGGCCGGCATGAGGAGCGCCGTGTTGGTGGACGGATCGAGGCGACCCGCGGCGCCTTCGCCGAGCAAGGGGCTGCCATCCGCGCGCGTCACCCCGGCCACGCTCCATTCGGCGGCGCGCTTGCACCGGCCCGTGGGCCTGGGCTCGGCAAGGCACGCATGCTCGGCCTCGAGCGCGCTCATCGAGACCATGGCGGGCGGCACCTTGACCTCCACGCCCCAACTCACGCCAGGGTTCCAGCCGAGACCCCGCAAGTAGCGCGCGGTGGTGGTCAGCGCGTCGGGCACGCTGTTGATGATGTCGGCTGCCGGCGCGCCGTCGCCATCGTTCATGTAGCTCACGAAGGTGCCGGGCATGAACTGCGTCATGCCGAAGGCTCCGGCCCACGAGCCCTTGAACTGCTCTGGCTTGACGGCCCCTTCCTGCAGCAGCCACAGCGCCGCGAAGAAATGGCGCTTGCGCTCGGCGCTCTTCAGGTTGAGGCATGCGCGGCTGAGCGTGGCATCGATCACCGGGTAGCGGCCGGCGACGCGGCCATAGTCGGTTTCCACGCCGAACACCGCGACCGTCGTGGCCGCATCGACACCGTGCCGCTCATTGATGGCGGCCAGAGCCGTGGTCTCGCGCTGCATCAGCTCGCGGCCACGGGCAGCCCGCTGCGCATCGGTGAGGCGGGCGAGGTAGTCCCAAATCGCAAGCTGGAACTCGGGCTGCGTGCGAGTGGCGTTGTCGACCTGCGGCCGCAGATCCTGCGCGGCGCGGGTGTAGAGATCGAAGGTCTCGGGTTTCACATTGGCATGGGTGGGCAGCTCCTCGCGCAGTGAGGCCAAGCAGCCCGCCAGGCTGCTTTCGTCTTGTGCCGCGGCGCCGTGCGGCTGTGGTGCGAGCACCGTCCCGGCCGCGCATGCCGAAGCCACCATGAAACCCACCATCCGAGCCCTGCGCCCGGGCCAACCTTTTTTCATCATCGGGGCAGTCTAGGCGCAGCGCACGACCCTGCACGGCTCAAGGCGACGTGTCGCGCGATTACCTAAGTCACGAGGTGCAAGCGAGGTGGCTCGATATCCTGCCGGGCGAACGACCTGGAGAACGCAACCGTGAGGATCTTGGGCCTGAAGGTCGCTGCAGCACTGGGCGTTGCGTTGGCGATGGCGTCGTGCGGCGGGCCACCCAAGCCCGCGCAAGTGAAGGGCACCATCCAGGCCTCGCCTCAGGCCAACCCCAGCGCGAGCAAACGGCCTTCGCCGCTGCTGCTGCGCGTGTACGAGCTCAAGTCTGCGGCACTCTTCAACAGCGCCGATTTCATGTCCCTGTACCAGCGCGACCAAGCCGAGCTCGCGTCCGACATGGTGGCCAAGGAGGAGTTCGTGCTTGCGCCGGGCGAATCCAGGGCCTTCACCAAGACGCTGTCGCCCGACACCCGCTTTCTCGGCGTGGTGGCCGCCTATCGCGATGTGGAGCATGCGCGCTGGCGCAGCGTGGTGGCCGTGCGGCCGGGAAAGAAGCACCAGATCACCATCCATGCCGGCGAACTGGCGGTCGAAGCCAGCGTGAGCCAGTGAGGGTCCGTCGGGCATGACAACACCATCGAACATTGCGTCCCGGCTCTGCCTGCCATGCCGGCCGGCACGCCCAGCGGTCGAGAGGCTTCCGACATGAGCCTGCACAGCCGGGTCGTCTGGTCGCAGGGCATGTTCCTGCTGCCACATCATTTCCAGCAGGAGGCGCGGCACGTCGACTACGTGGTCGACATGCGGGCCCGCGCCGCCGGTCCGCACGGCTGGGGCTTCTTCGAACTGGCGTTGGACGAGGGCCTGCTGGCCGTCGGCCGTCTGGGCGTGAGCCGCGCGAGCGGCATCCTCCCCGACGGCACGCCGTTCTCGGTTCCGCAGCACGATGCGCCGCCCGTGCCGTTCGACGTTCCCGGCGATCTCAAAGGCGAGATCGTCTACCTTGCCGTGCCGCTGACACGCGAAGGCGTCACGCAGGTACGCTTCGACGGCGAAGAGCGGCAGGAGCCATGCCGCTGGCGCGCGGGCAGCGAGGAACTGCGCGACCACACCAACGCCGCCGACGACCCCGAGCCCGTGCAAACCGGCGCGCTCGACCTGCGCTTCGTGCGCGCCAAGGACGCCACCGACGGCTACGCCCTGCTCGGCGTGGCGCGCGTGGTCGAGCGCCGCAGCGACAACCAGGTGGTGCTCGACCGCGGCTACATCGCGCCGCAAACCCGAATCGACGCGAGCCAGCAGCTTTCCGCTCACGCGCAGCTGCTGCACGGGCTGATCCAGCAGCGCGCCCGTGCGGTCGCCGCGCGCAGGGGGCAGCTGTCCCAAGGGGTGTCGGAGATGGCGGATTTCATAATGATCCACTAGCAGA
>CBFHAS010000086.1:0-19328 GCA_965653625.1 uncultured Burkholderiaceae bacterium
CGTGAGGAAGGTGTAGTCCGCTTCCGCGAACATCAGCCCGACCAGCACCAAAAGCGCAAGCGGTGGGAGCAGGATGGCGCTGATGAGCGCCATCCGCTCCCAGGCCATGTGCATGAACACCGCGACGATGAGCCCCGCCTTGGCCAGCATCAGAGTGATGATGAGCCCCCAGCGCAGGAGGCCCTGCACGTGGAAGAAGTCGACCATGTACGACATGGCGCTGAGCACGAACAGCAGCCCCCACACTTTGAGGTACAGACCGATGGGGTGCTCCTGATGACCGGTGGCGCTACTCATCCCTGGCTCCTTCCGTGTGCGTCTACCAGAGGTAGAAGAACGCGAAGATGAACACCCACACCAGGTCGACGAAGTGCCAGTACAGCCCGACGATCTCGACGATCTGGTAGTTGCCGCTTTTCTCGTAGCGCCCTCGCAGCAGGCGCACCGCCACGATCACGAGGTAGATGACCCCGGCGGTCACGTGCAGGCCGTGGAAGCCCGTAATCATGAAGAAGGTCGAGCCGAACTGTGCCGCGCCCATCGGGTTCTCCCAGGGCCGCACGCCTTCGAGAATGAGCTTTGACCATTCGAATGCCTGCATGCACACGAACATCTCGCCCAGCCCGGCCGTCACGAAGAGCAAGGCCGCCGCATTGATGCGGTCGCGCCGGTAGGCGCAGTTCACCGCCATCGCCATCGTGCCGCTGCTCGTGATGAGCACGAAGGTCATGATCGCGATGAGCACCATGGGGATGTTCCGGCCGGCGATCTCCAGCGCGAACACCTCGCTGGGGTTGGGCCAGGTCACCGTGGTCGAGGCCCTCACGGTCATGTAGCCGGTAAGGAAACTGCCGAAGATGAAGGTGTCGGACAGCAGGAAAATCCACATCATGGCCTTGCCCCAAGGCACGTGGAACGTCTCCTTGTCCGCAGACCAGTCGGACACCAGCTGCCGCAAGTTGCCCGCCGTCGCGGCGGGGGGCACGGCCGCGGGAACCTGCGGTTCGTATGGGGGCTCCAGTGCCGGTACCGCCGAGTTCATCGCTGCCCTCCGAACCGTCATGCCGTGCGGCAGATGACGCGCGCCACCTCGGGCGTCACCCACGCCAGCGTGACGAACAGCACCGCCCACACCGCCAGCAGGAAATGCCAGTAGCGCGCGAGCAGCGCCACGCGCCATCCGGTCTGCGCTGCGTCCTCATGCGCCAGCCGCCGCAGCACCACGCCCCAAGCGACCACGCCGCCCATGACGTGCAAGCCGTGCATGGCGGTGAGCAGGTAGAAGAGACTGCCCGCGGGGTTGCCCACCGGCGTGACCTGCCGCCCGAGCAAATCAAGCCAGGCCCACCACTGCACCGCAAGAAAGGCCAGCGCACAGAAGCCTCCCGCGGCCAGCACCAGCCCGAGGCGCACGGCGGGCACAGCCGGCCGTCGCGAAAGGATGGAGGCTGTCTGCAGCACGATGCTGCCGGCCACCAGCCATGCGGTGCTCAGCCACAGCTGCCAGGGCAGCACGATGGCCACCGCATCGCGCTCGCTCATGCGCATGACATAGGCGGTGATAAAGAGCGCGAAAAGCGCGCCGGCCACGCCCATGAACACCCACAGCCCGATGCCCTGCACGGCACCCGGCCGGTCGCGCCATGTCGTCGCGGGCGGGAAAGCGCCCGGCAAGGGTTCATCGCCGCTGCGAGAAGCCGCACGCCATGCGGTGGTTGCGGGATTCATGCCAGTGCCTCCTTGGGCCGCGCCTCGGGCTCGGGCTCGTGCCCACCGGCCTCGGACGGCGCGTTCTGCGGGATGAAATCTTCCTTGGCCCCCGGCACGCTGTAGGCATAGGCCCAGCGGTGCACCACCGGCAGCCGCGGCCCCCAGTTCAGATGCTTCGGTGGCGTGTCGGGCGTGAACCATTCAAGGGAGGCGGCACGCCACGGGTTGGGCCCGGCCACCTTGCCGCGAAACACACTCCACACGAGGTTGAACACGAACACCAGCTGCACCACGCCCACAATCAGCGCCGCCACGGTGATGAACACGTTGAGCGACAGCGCCGAGGGCGGAACGAAGTCGTAGCCCTCCCAGTTGTAGTAGCGCCTGGGCATGCCCAGCACGCCCAGGTAGTGCATGGGGAAGTAGATGGCGTAGGTGCCGATGAAGGTGACCCAGAAGTGCAGCTGGCCCATCCGCTCATCGAGCATGCGGCCAGTGATTTTCGGGAACCAGTGGTAGATCGCGCCGAACACCACCAGCAGCGGCGCCACGCCCATGACCATGTGGAAGTGCGCCACCACGAAGTAGGTGCCCGACAGCGGAATGTCCACGCTCACGTTGCCGAGGAACAGGCCCGTGAGCCCGCCGATGAGGAAGGTGCACAGGAAGGCCAGCGCGAAGAGCATGGGGATGGTGAGGTGGATGTCGCCTCGCCACAGCGTGAGCGCCCAGTTGTAGACCTTGATCGCCGTGGGCACCGCGATGATCAGCGTGCTGGTCGCGAAGAAGAAACCGAACCACGGGTTCATGCCGCTCACGAACATATGGTGCGCCCACACGACGAAGCTCAGGCCGCCGATCACGACGATGGCCCACACCATCATGCGGTAGCCGAAGATGGCCTTGCGGGCATGCACGCTGATCAGGTCGGACACGATGCCGAAGGCCGGCAACGCAACGATGTACACCTCGGGGTGGCCGAAGAACCAGAACAGGTGCTGGAAGAGCAGCGGGCTGCCCCCCTGGTACTGCGTCACTGAGCCCATCGACACGAGCGCGGGCATGAAGAAGCTGGTGCCCAGCGTCTTGTCCAGCAGCATCATCACGCCGCTCACGAAGAGCGCCGGGAAGGCGAGCAGCGCGAGGATGGTGGCCACGAAGATGCCCCATACCGCCAGCGGCATGCGCATGAGCGTCATGCCTTTGCAGCGCGCCTGCAGCACGGTCGTCACGTAGTTCAAACCGCCCATGGTGGTTGCCACGATGAAGATCAGAAGCGACACGAGCATGAGGATGATTCCCCAGTCGTGCCCCGGCGTGCCGGCCAGGATGGCCTGCGGCGGATACAGCGTCCAGCCAGCGCCGGTGGGCCCTCCGGGCACGAAGAAACTCGCCATGAGCACGATCACCGACAGCAGGTAGACCCAGAAGCTCAGCATGTTCATGTAGGGGAACACCATGTCGCGCGCCCCCACCATGAGCGGGATCAGGTAGTTGCCGAAACCTCCGAGGAACAGCGCCGTCAGCAGGTAGATCACCATGATCATCCCGTGCATGGTCACGTACTGGTAGTAGCTCTGCGGGTCGATGAACTTGAAGCTGCCGGGAAAGCCCAACTGCAGCCGCATCAAATTGGAAAGCACGACGCCCACCAGACCCACCAGGATGGCCGTGCAGGCGTACTGCACGGCGATCACCTTGTGGTCCTGGCTCCATACGTACTTCGTGATGAAGCTGCTGGGCTCGTGGTGGCTGCCATCGTGCTGAGATTCGTCCGCGTAGGCCATGCGGTACCTCGTGTGCTTGCGTTCAGCGTTGCCCCGGCGGGGGTGGGGCCGCGGGCTCGGCGGCGACCCGCGACTTGATGTAGGCCGTGAGCGCCGACACCTCTTCGTCGCGCAGTTCCGTGCGCGGCATGATGGGTGGGAAGCCCTTCACCACATGCGATTGCGGATCGCGGATCTCGCGCTCGATCACTGCCTCGTCCACGCGGACGCTGCTGCCATCGGTGAACGATTCGGTCTTGCCCCACAGGCCCTTCCAGGTGGGGCCCGCACCCGGGCTGCCGTCGATCGAGTGGCAGGCCACGCAGCCTTTGCTCTGTGCCACCTGCTGGCCGCGCGCAGCCAGCGGGCTGGCCGGCACATCGCGAGCGCGGGCCCGTGTCTGCGCGAAGGTGGGCTGCCGGGCCAGCCACTGGCTGAAGGCCGCTTCATCCTCCACGACCACCACGCCGCGCATGACGGGGTGACCCACGCCGCACAGCTGGGCACACATGGCCTCGAAGCGGCCGACCTGCGTGGGTGTGAACCAGAAACTGCTGACCATGCCCGGCACGATATTCATGCGCGCGCGGAATGCCGGCACGTAGAAGTCATGCAGCGCATCGTGCGAACGCATCAGCACCCTCACAGGCCGGTTCAGCGGCAGGTGCACCTCATAGGCATCGATGAGGATGTCGTCCTGTCCGACCGGGTCGTCGGGGTCAAGGCCGAACGCGTTGAGCGGCGTCACGAAGCGCGCGTCGCTCGCGCCCAGCTTGCCTTGTGAACCGGGGAAGCGGAAACGCCATTGCCATTGCTGGCCCACCACTTCCAGCACCAGTGCGTCCTTCGGCGGCCTCACGTAGTCGGCATAGACCACCAGACCCGGCGCAAGCAGCGCGACGATGCCCACGGTCGTCACGCCGATCAGCCAGCGTTCGACCTTCTTGTTCTCCGGCTCGTAGGCCGCGCGCTGGCCGCTGCGGTGACGGTAGCGCCATACCACCCAGGCCACGAACAGGTTGATGGCGACGAAGAAGACGCCGGTGATGATCACCGTGATGGCGAGCGTCGTGTCGACATGGCCCCAGTTCGACGCCAGCGGCTGCACCCACCATGGGCTCACCAGGTGGAACACCACCGAGGCGACGACGATGGCGACGAGCACCCAGGCGATCACCATTGCGGTCTTAGTCGCTCGCAGGCCTTCGCTGCAGCCGCCAGTAGGCGAGCACGAGCGTGAGCCCGAACACCAGGTGGCCGATGAAGGTATCCCAGCCGCGCAGCTGCGCCATCCATGGAAACACCGCCGACAGGCCGTGGAAGTTCACCAGGTACAGCAGCGCGCCGAACAGCACGCCGATGAGCTGAAGCATCCCCGGGTTGGTTTCATAGTGGAACCCCGCGATCAGCAGCGCGAGCAGCACGCCGAACACCACACCCAGCACGTAGTGCGTGAGCACCGCCACGGCAACGATCGCTGCGTTGAACGAGCCCGGCGACTCCAGCGCCTGCGGGCCCATCGCGATAGCCGCCACCAGGTGCGAGGTGTGCCAGGGCCCCTCGCCCACGGTCGCTGACCACAGCAACTCAAGCACCATGAGCACGGCGCCCGCCAGAAGGCCGGACACCACGGCCGCCTGCCAGTCGGGCTTGCGCCGGATCCAACGGTGCGGTTGAAGACGAAGCTCCATAACCATCTCCACCTATGGAAGGAAAGCGACGGCGCGCCAGTGCGGTGCGGCCGCGAACCGCGCCTCAGGGGAACGCCGGAATGTCGGGCTCCACGCCCTCGAAGTGCCCTTCGGGATGCCGCTTCAGCAGCAGCCCCTCGATCTCGTCCACCCGGGATCGCGGCACATCGACCAGGAGCAGGATCTGCCCGCGCGCGATGGCACGCTCGAAGCGCTGGAGCCGGTGGCTCGGCGTGGAGGCGCCAATCATGCTCGACGCCCACGCGCCGAACAGCCCCCCCAACACCGCCAACACCGCCACCATGCCCCACTGCGGCTCGTTGCCGATGATGGGGAACATGGCCGCAGCCGCGCCTGCCGCGGCGCCCACGACACCGCCCACGACAAGGCCCAACTGGGCAGAGCGGACGAGGTCGGAGGTCTGGAGGACGCTGGCGGCGTGAAGCCCGGTGAGGTCGACGTCTTCGCGCGCGACGAAGTGCATCTGATTCACGCCAATGCGGGCGAGCAACAGATCGTCCATCGTGCGCCTGGCGCTGGCCAGATCAGGCAACAACCAATAAATGCGACGACGCATGGCTGTCTCCTTCGCCGCCTCTGGGAAGCGAGGCGACAGTGCGGAGATTTCTACACCCGATCGGCAGGCGGGGCAAGGCAGGCCGACCCGGACCATCCGCAGATCAGGGCGGTTACCGCCTCGTCAGCTCCGTCGTCAACTCGATTCGAAGGGCTGCGTGTCGGCCCATCCAGCGGAAGGCACCTTGGGCAGCGCCACATGGGTGTCGGGCTCCACTTTCGGTGGCGTCGGCTCCTCGAAGGCCGGGCGCGCTTCGGCGAGGCGTCGGCGGTTGACCTCATTCGCGTTGAGCCGGCGGCGGTATTCGGCCACGAGCCGCTGGAGATCATCGGTCTGCTTACGCGACCGGGCGAGCACCTTGGCACCCGCCTGCACCTGGGATTCGAGCTTGGCCAACTCGCGGGCCAGCGTCTTGACATCGCGCCCACACCACCAGCGGCTGAACGCTGCGCCCACGGCGCCGGCGACCGCAGCCGCTGCAGCGGCTTGCCACAAATCGATGCTCATGGAGTTCCCCGCTACACAAGACGCGCCGCACACAGAGACCACCGTTTGTCCGCAGTCGGTGCGGTGATCGAAGCCGGCACAGTGATGCTCTCACGCCAGCCTGCGTGGTGGGGCAGCACTTCGCGTGCTGCCGCGTGAACTGCTGCGCATGCCGCTGTCGGTGCTGCGCGCGGGCACCACTCAAGAAGGTGCGAATGATTACGTCGTGCCCGCACAGCCCGCCAAAACGCGCCCAACGTTCACACCTTCTCAGGTCTGTTCGTGCTGCAGCCACTTGAACTCGGGCGGCCGGCGCAGTTCGACGCATTGCGGATGGTGTCGCAGCCGGGCGGTATCGCAGCGGCGCTCGACACACGCCGCCATCCGGAAAATATTGCGGTTGCTGCATGCTTCGCGCGGGCCATTCGTCAGGCCATGGCGCCCCGCGGACGAAGCCTTCCTCTTGGCCGCCGCAGGCAGGGCACGCTTGTCACCTACCGACGACACCGGGGTTGCCTGCCGGCCGGAGAGCGCCACTGCAGTGGCAGGCGCGTCCGGGGGCGCAGTCATCAGCGTGCGCACCACCGGACCGGCGTGCCCCAGCGCCTGTTGGACCGCTCGCTGCACCGTCTCTTCCACCGGCGTTGCGGGTGCCGGTGGGTCGCTGGGACCTGTTTCCACGATGGTGGGCAGCGCAGCCGGCAACCCTGCCTCGCCCTGCGCAGCGGCATGCTGCGCCAGTGCCCGCCACGTGGCCGCGCCAGGGTCGGCCGGACCCCGCGACAAGAAGATCGCCGTGCCGGCGCCGACCGCCGCCAGCGCCGCCACTGACGCGAGCAGGGCGCTGCGCGATGCCGATCGCGCCGCCGGCAGCGGCGGTACGGCAGGGCCAGCGGTGGACCCTGGCGCGCCGAGCCGCAGGGTCGGCTCCCAGGCGCGGGCGAATGCCAATGCGTCCGTGGAGCTGAACGATGGGATAGGAACGGCCGGCGCGCAGCTCGGCAAGGGTGGGTGGTTGGCCGGCGGCGCGGCAAGCTCGGGCGGAGCGGTTTCCCGTGGCAGGTGCACCGATGCACCCGTGCCCGCCGCCACGATCGTCGGTTCGGGACGCGGGGGCGGCACCTCGATCAATCCGTCGAGGGCGGCCCGAAACTCCGGCACGCTCTGCGGCCGGTCCTGCGGGCGCACCTCCAGCGCCCAGCGGATGGCGGCCAGGAAGCTTGCCGAAACCCCCGCGGGCGCCGGCCCCAGCAGCCCTTCCAGATCATCGTGCACCGCGCGCGCAGCGGCCGGCGGCGGCGGCACGGCGGTGAGCATGTACACGCACACGGCACCCAGCGCATAGAGATCGGTCCACGGGCCCTGGCGCAGTTGCCGGGCCTGCGCGTACTGCTCGATGGGCGCGAAGCTGGGCTTGAGCACCGATGTGAAGCTTTGCGTGCGATCGCCGATGACCCGCCGTGCCGCACCGAAGTCGAGCAGCACTGGCGTCTGCTCGCCGGGCAGCAGCACGTTGTCCGGAGCGATGTCGCGGTGATAGATGCCTTGCTCGTGAAGCATGGCCAGCGCGTCGAGCAGAGGATCGACCACGCCTCGCAGCCAGGCCTCGGTGGGCGCGCGCCGCATGAGCCGGCGCATCGCGCTCAGGGTGGGGCCGTTCACCCAAGGCATCACCATGTACGCGGTGCCGTTCGCTTCCCAGAAGCGATGCACCTTCACGATGGCGGGGTGGTCGAAGCGCGCGAGGATGCGCGCCTCGTTCACGAACGAGCGCAACCCGGCCGCGTAGGTGGCGGCAAGGTCGGCCGAGCGCACCCCCACCCGCAGGCCCTCGGCCCGATAGGCCAGCTGCAGTGGCAGGTACTCCTTGATTGCCACGTCCCGATCGAGCTGGCAATCATGTGCGAGGTACACCGTGCCGAACCCGCCGCAGCCCAGCGGGCGCACGATGTTGAAGCTCTCGAGCAGCGTGCCGGGCGACAGCGACTCGCGATGCGCACCGGCGCGTTCGCGGTGCCGGTGCGTGTGGCCCTCGGCCGGCAAGCCTTCACTCGCCCGAGCAGAAAAAGCTGCAGCAGAAAAGTGCCCCGGGGGAACCCGCGGCGTGCGGTGTTGCGGACCCGACATCCCGTCCAGGTCCCGGCCATGGCAGGGCCGGCCGGGCCTCGCCTCCGTGCGTTGCGTTGCTGACGCCTTGCCGCAAGCAAACGCCGTTCCGCCGGGATCCGGGACTACCGCGTATTGCTGCCGGCGACCTGGCGCGGCTCGAACTCGTTGGAGAGCAGCCGCATCGTGGCCGGCGCGCCGGGTGCGGGTGCGACGATCTCAACGCGCACGCCGCCGTTCCGGCTGCCCCAGACCGCCCGCGTGCGATCTTCCGTGGTGGGCGCGCCATACATGGAGGTGAACTCCGACGCCAGCGTGCGCAAGTCGGTCCGCGACTCCAGCACCGCCATGTAGAAACGGCCGCGATGGAAGCAGAAGCGCACGTCGGAAAGGGGGCTCTGGCCCCACAGCATGTTCTCGTGCTCGCGCTTGTAGCAGCGATCCTCGCCTTGCGCCGACACGACCTGCGCCGGCTCGACGCTATCAAGCTGGGCGCCCCACGGCACGCCACGGAAACCGACCAGTTCCACTGCGCTGGCTGCGCCGCAAGCGGCAAGGGCCACAGCCGTGACGAGCAGTCGGCGCGTGCGATGCAGTGTCGGAATCATCCAAATCCCCCCAAGTGGTCGAACGAGAACACCAGTGTGGTAATCGCACTCGACTGTGTCGATCCGTAACTACGCTAGGCCCCCTCTCCCTTAGGGGGTGTGCGGCGGGAAACATCCGGACACTCACGCAGCCTCAAGGCGTTCTGAGGCCACACCGATATCCCGCAGCGCGCCGACATGTTGCGCGTAAGGAGAGGCGAAGAATGAAGCGTAGAAGCATGTTGGTACACGGATCCTGCATGGCCGCCGGCCTGCTGGGCGGCTGGACGGCGAGCCTTGCGGCGGCCGGCCCCGTGATCCGGTTCGGCCAGTCGGCGTCGCTGACGGGCGCACAGGCGAACTATGGACGCGACGTGCGCGACGGCATCGCCGCCGCGTTCGCCGCCGCGTCGAAAACCGGCATCGCCCGGTTCGAGCTGGTCACGCTCGATGACGGCGGCGTCAAGGCGCGCTGCGCCCAGAACGTGGCGACGCTGATCGAACTCGGCGTGACGGGCATCGTGGGACTTACCAGCGGGGCGGGCGCCGAGGCGTGCGTCGCGGCCGTCGACAAGGCACAGATGGCGCTGCTCGGCACGGCCAGCGGCAACATGGGCATCCGCGCACAAGGTGTGAGCTCTGCCTTTCACGTGCGCGCCGGCTACGACCTCGAGTACCAGCGCATGATCTCGTACGTGAAGGACTTCGGCATGCGGCGCGTGAGCGTCGTCACGCTGGAGGACACCTCGCGCGCCAACATCGAGGCCATGAACCTCGCGCTGCACTCCATGTCCATCACGCCGCAGGCGTCAGTGCGCCTCGACCGCAACATGACGAGCTTCGACGGCGCCGCCGCAACGCTGATCGAGTCGCGGCCGGACTGCGTCCTGTTCACCACCAATGCCGCGCCGGTGGCCGGCATCATCGACAAGATGACCGCCGCGAAGTATCCGGGGCTGTTCTATGCCTCGTCTTTTGCGGGCCAGGACCTGGTGAACACCTTGGTGCAGAAGAAGCAGAGCTGCGTGATGAGCACCGTGGTGCCGCGGCCGACCGCCATGTCGGTGAACGTGGTGCAGCGCTGCCAGCAAGACCTGGCCGCGCTGGGCGGCGAGACCCACATGGGACTGACGGTGCTCGAGGGCTATATCGCGGGCCGCACGGCGGTGGAGGCCGCACAAGCGGTGCTCAAGAACGGCGCGCTCACGCGGGCACGACTGCGCGAGTCCCTGGCCGGTTTGCGCACCGAGCTGGGCGGCTACAAGGTCGAATTCGCCGGCGGCACGCAAGGCTCCCGCTTCGTGGATCTGCTGGCCGTCGACCGCTACGGCCGGCTGGTCGGCTGAGCGGCGGCTGCCCGAAATCACGACGGCCCGGTCTGCCCGGGCCGTTTGCATTGCGCCTCGCTCAGCGGTACAGCAACTCCGGCAGCCACAAACCGATCTGCGGGAAGACGTACAGCAGAAAGATGGCGACGACCTGGATGCCCATGAAGGGCAGCATGCCGCCGAAGATCTGGTTGAGCGTCACGTGAGGCGGGCTCACGCCCTTGAGGTAGAACGCCGCCATCGCCACCGGCGGGCTGAGGAATGCCGTCTGCAGGTTCAGCGCGACCAGCAGGCCGAAAAACAGCGGATCGACGCCGAAGTTGTCGAGCAGCGGAATGAAGATCGGCATGAAGATGACGATGATCTCGGTCCATTCGAGCGGCCAGCCCAGGATGAAGATGATCACCTGGCTCAGCAGCAGGAATTCGGTCTTCGACAGCTTCATCCCCAGCACCCACTGCTCGACCAATTCCTGCCCGCCCAGCAGCGCGAACGCCGCCGAGAAGATGGCCGAGCCCACGAACAACCAGCACACCATGGCTGACGTCTTGGCAGTGAGGAACACCGATTCCTTCACCACGCCGAAGGTGAGCTGACGGTAGGCCGCCGCCAACAGGAAGCCGCCCAACGCGCCCACCGCGGCCGCCTCGGTGGGCGTGGCCAGGCCGAACACGATCGAGCCCAGCACGGCAAGGATCAGCACCAACAGCGGGAAGAAGCTGGTGAGCAGCATCTTGAAGATTTCGAGCCGGGCGTAGCTGAGCAGCGCATAGAACACCGCCAGCACGGCAAGCCCGGCTGCAAAGCCGATCCAGTAGCTTGCGGGTGCAGCCTCGCGGCCGTTGGCAGCCGCCTCGTTCGCGACGGCCGCGGCCGCGGCAGGTGCTGCTGTCTCCGCGCCCGGCGGCTCTGCCACCACGTCGCCCGGGGGCGGCGGCGGCGCCGCACCCTCACTGTCCGGCGGCTCAGCCAGAGTGTCCGGGTCGCCCGGTGGTTCGGCCAAGCCCTCGTCGCCCGAAGGTTCCTGCACGCCTGCGTCGTCGCGCGGCTGCTCCTCGTCGTCCTCGCCCAATTGCCGCAGCTCGCTCGCAGGCTCCGGGCCTGCTGCTTGGGTCACGGCCTGCCAGCTCATGAGCGCCGCCGCGGCAAACATGAACAGCGGAAGCAAGGCGACGAAGAGCTGCCCCAGCAGGTAGCGCGCGGACACCTGCGCATTGCGGGGCCCCTTGAGCGCAGCGATCAGCCCTGGCAGCGCACGCCGCCCCTGCGTGGCGCCGGCAGCCAACAGCGGCGCAGGCAGCGCCACGGTGCGCTGCTCGGCGGTCAGCGGCGGGGCCAGGCGCGGCTTGAACTTGGTCAGCACGATGACGTAGATCACGTACAGCCCGGCCAGCATGATCCCGGGGAAGAAGGCGCCCGCGTACAGCTTTACCACCGACACGCCGGCCGTGGCCCCGTACACGATGAGCAGCACCGACGGCGGAATCAGGATGCCCAGGCAGCCGCCCGCGGTGATGGCCCCCGCCGACAGCGGAACGGCATAGCCCGCGCGCAGCATCTGCGGCAGCGCCAGCAGCCCCATGAGCGTGACCACCGCGCCCACGATGCCAGTGGCAGTGGCGAACACCGCGCAAGTCACCAGCGTGGCCACCGCCAGCGAGCCCGGCACACGCGCCAGCGCCAGATGCAGGCTGCGGAACAGACGCTCGATCAGATTGGCGCGCTCGACCAGGTAGCCCATGAAGACGAACAGCGGCACCGAGATGAGCACGTCGTTGGCCATGACCTTGTAGGCCGACTGCACCATCAGGTCCAGTGTGAGCGGGGTGTTGCGCTCGTAGGCCAGCCAGGTGAACACCATGCCCATGCCCATGAGCGTGAAGGCGGTGGGAAAGCCCAGCATGATCGCCACCACCACCAGCGACAGCATCAGCATGCCAATGTGGCCGTTGGTGATGACCGGCGCCGACAGCAGCATGTAGAGCGCACCGGCGACGATGATCGACATCAGGCTGAACCCGAACCACAGCTCCTTGCGAAGACGCAGCATCACGCGCCCTCCTGGCGCTGCGCGGGCGGCACGATGAGCTGGTCGAGCGAGGTGATGTCCTCGTCCTTCACGTTCACCATTTCCTTGAGCTTGTCGACGTCGACTTCTTCCACGTCCTGTTCGCGCGAGGGCCACTCGCCCGTGCGCAGGCACACCACGCAGCGCACGATCTCCACCAGGCCTTGCAGCAATAGCACCGCCCCCGCCACCGGGATGACGAACTTGAACGGGTACAGCGGCACCGCGTCGGCGTTGAAGGTGGTCTCGCGGATCGCGAGCGATTCCTGGGCGAAGGTCCAGCCCGCCCAGCTAAGCGCGACGATGCCGGGCAGGAAGAACAGGATGTACAGCGTGAGGTCGATGGTGGCCTGCGTGCGCGGCCGGAAGAAGCCGTACAGCACATCACCGCGCACGTGGCCGTTCTTCGAGAGCGTGTACGCGCCGGCGGCCATGAAGAGGGTCCCGTACAACATGATCTGGATGTCGAGCACCCAGGCATGCGGCCGGTTCAGCGCATAGCGCGAGAACACCTCCCAGCTGATGAGCAGCGTGAGCCCCACCACGGTCCATGCGCAAGCCTTGCCGAAGAACGTGGACAGGCGGTCGACGGCGAGCAGGGTCTTCTGCATCGATTGCCTCCTTCCGACACGAAAAGGGGCGCCGGTCGGGGCGCCCCCTGCAGGGTGGAGAACCTATGCCTTCTTGCCCGGTTGCCTCTGCTTGCTGAAGTAGCGGTTCCAGGCGATCTTGAAGTCGACCATGTAGTCGCTCTGCCAGCGCCCGGCTTTCTCGGCGAACGCGCGCTGCGAATCGATCACCTTCTGGAAGTGCGGGTTCTCCTTGGCCTTCTTGGCCACCACCCTGTCCCAGGCGTCGAGCTGCGCGCGCAGGATGGCATCGGGCGTCTTGTAGAACCTGACGCCCTGGTTCTTCAGCGCTTCGTAGTCCTTGGTGTTGCGATCGATCGCCTTCCAGCTCATGTCGGCGCTGGCTGCCTGCACGGCGTAGTCGATCGTGGCCTTTAGCTCCTGAGGCAGCGCGTTGTACTTGCCGCGGTTGAACAGAATCTCGAACTGCTCGCCGCTCTGGTGGAAGCTTTGCAGCATGCAGTTCTTGGCCACATCCTGGAAGCCCAGCGCGCGGTCGCTGGAGGAGTTGTTGAACTCGGCCGCGTCGATGAGACCGCGGTCCAGCGCAGGAACGATCTCGCCGCCCGGCAGCGGGTTCACGGCCAAGCCGAGTTCAGTGAACACATCCACCGCCAGCCCCACCGTGCGGAACTTCAGGCCCTTCAGGTCCTCCACGCGCGCCACGGGCTTCTTGAACCAGCCCAGCGGCTGCGTGGGCATCGGGCCGTACAGGTACGACACGACGTCCATGTTGATGGCCTTGTAGATCTCGTCCAGCAAGGCCTTGCCGCCGCCGTAGTAGTGCCAGGCCAGCACCATGTTCGGATCCATGCCGAAAGCCGGACCCGAGCCCCACAGCGCGAGCGCGGAGTTCTTGCCGTAGTGGTAAGCCACCACGCCATGCCCGCCGTCCAGCGTGCCTTTGTTCACCGCCTCCAGCAACTGGAACGCCGGCACCACCGCGCCTGCCGGAAGCACCTCCACCTTCAGCCGCCCGCCCGCCATGTCGTTCACCTTCTTGGCGAAGTCAAGGGCGTACTCGTGAAAGATGTCCTTGGCGGGCCAGGTGCTCTGGAAACGCATTGTGGTGGCGCCCTGCGCCCGGGCCACCATTGGGGCGGCGAGTGTGCCCGCGGTGCCGGCCGCTGCGGCGGCCTTCTTGAGGAAGCGTCGGCGCGGCGCCGACAAAGTCGTGCTCATCCTTGTCTCCTTCTGCAGTGGTGCCAGCGACATGCGCTTGGGCGCATCTGCGAGCCACTGTCCGCCTCAGGGAAACCCCGCACAACTAGGTCTAACCCACCAACGGTGCGAATGACGCACGTGAGGGACGCACCTGCTATTGCCGCACTGCCTCCACCGCGACCAGCAGCCTGACCTTGTCGCCCACGAAAGGCAGTCCGAATGTGCTGCCGAATTCGCTGCGCAGGATCTCGCCTTCGAAGTCGCCACCGCAGACCTCACGCTGCAGTACGGGGTCGTTGCGGCACGCAAATCGCTCGCTTCGCAGCGCGAGCGGGCGCGACACCCCGCGCAGCGTGAACTCGCCGCGCAGCTCGGCCACCTGTGCCCCCTCGAAGCGGAAACGCTGCGCCACGAACCAAGCCTCGGGATGCTCTTCTGCCGAGAGAAACTGAGCGCCGCGCAGCACCGAATCCAGAGCCGACACACCGCTGCTCACCGACGCGGTCACGATGCGGATGAATGCCTCGCCCGAGCCGGCTTCCCGGTCGATGACGATGTGGCCCTGCGTGCGATCGAAGCGCCCACGATGGGTGGACGTGCCGAAATGGCTCACTTCCCAGTAGACCTTCGTGTGCTGCGGGTCGACGACGTAGGTCACCGGCTCGGCGTGCGCACCGCCCAGCGCGGCCATGCCGGCAAGCACCGCGGCAGCGACGCGCAGGGCGCACATGGCCCGGGTGATCTTCATCGCACGGCCTCCGTGGCCGGGTCCTGCCGCACGGCCTCGATCTGCACCAGCAGGCGGATGCTGTCCGGCACGCCCGGATCCAAGCCTTGGCGCATGCCCCATGCGCTGGGCGAGAGGGCAGTTTCGAAATCGCCGCCGCAGACCTCGCGCCGCACGAGCGGGTTCAGGTAGCAGCCGAAGCGCGTGGCGCGCAGGGTGACCGGCAGGCTCTTGTCCCGCAGTGCCAGCGTGCCCGCCACCGCGCTCACCTTGTCGCCCTCGAAGCTGAACCGCTCGCCGGTGAACTGCGCTTGCGGGAAGCGCGCGCTGTCGAGGAAACCTTCGCCACGCAGCCGCTCGTCCAGTGCCGGCACGCCGGTGCTCACTGACGCGGTGTCGACGGTGATCTCCGCACGGCCCGTACGTGCTTGACGATCCAGGGTCACGACGCCCTGCTGCCGGTCGAAGCGGCCACGCAGGGTCGAGGTGTCGAAGTGCCTGGCCTCGAACGTGACGAAGGTGTGCGTGGGGTCCACCCGGTAGGTCACCGGCTCCGCCTGCGCCGCGGCACTGAGGATCAGCAGAGTCAGCAGGGCCGGTCGCGTCTCCGACGCCCGTCTCGCGCACGCCGTCGCTGAAGCACCTTCGTGCTCAGCGCCTCTGTATTCGCCTCTGGGCAGCCCAGGCAATCTCATGGCGCCGCCACGCCGGTCAAGGTGAAGCGGAACACGACCTGCACCTCATCGGCCACCAGCGACGTGTCGTTCCAGTCGCCGTCGCCGATGCGGAAATCGAGCCGTTTGAGAGCGAACGCGCCGGTCGCCGAGGTGCGCCCGCCAGCACCGGTCAACGCCACCGGAACCATGACGTCTCGGCTTCGCCCCTTGATGGACAGCTTGCCAGCCACGACAAAGCGGCCCGGCGCAACGGGCGTAATCGCGGTCGATTCGAAGCGGGCTTTGGGAAACTGCCGTGTGGCGA
Organism: uncultured Burkholderiaceae bacterium; assembly: GCA_965653625.1. Taxonomy (GTDB): domain Bacteria; phylum Pseudomonadota; class Gammaproteobacteria; order Burkholderiales; family Burkholderiaceae_C; genus Albitalea. Next base: position 15,821 of record CBFHAS010000086.1, read on the forward strand.
ACCACTCCGGCTTCGCGAGTTCGGCCTCGGTCTCGGCCATGCCCAGCGACACGCTGGCCAGATCCACCTCCATGGCGATCTTCGACGCGGCAGGCTGGGCGGGGTTGAACGCGATCTGCGCATCAAACCGTTTGAAGCGCCCCTCCACCGGCACGCCCATCTGGCGGCTGGTGAAGCGGATTTCGCTCTGGGCGGGCACGAGCGCCTGCTGGGCGGCTGCGGGAGCGGCGGCGAGAACCGAAAAGGAGAGAAGGAGTCCGGTGAGTTTCATGCGGATGGAGCGAGTTATCGAAGGCTCGGCCACATGCGTGACAGCAGCATGTCCCGATCAACAAAGCGATGCTTCAGCGCGGCAGCCACGTGCAAGGCGATGCAGCCCGCCAGCAGACCCGCGAGGCGACCGTGCCACGGCTTGATCGCCTCGGCCAGCGCACGCTCGGGGCTGACCAGGTCGGGTAGAGGCAACATGCCGAACAGCACCACCGGAAAGCCCGCTGCTGAACTGTAGGCCCAGCCCACGAGCGGCACGGCCAGGCACAGCAGGTACAGCAGACCATGGGTGGCATGCGCCGCGCGGCGTTGCCACGCAGGCATGGGCAGGTCGGCCGGCGGCCGGTGCGCGAGCCGCCACAGCAGCCGCGCCGCGCTCAGCGCGAGGATGATCACGCCGGCCCACTTGTGCCAGTTGATGAGCCGCAGCCTGAGCGGCGACAGCGGCAGACTGGTCATGTACAGGCCCAGCGCCAGCGAGCCCACGATGGCCAATGCGAGCAGCCAGTGCAGCGCGATGGCCGTGGCGGTGTAGCGGGCGGAAGGCAACATGGCGGCAGGTGCGAACGGAGTGTGAACCGGGCTTGCGGCTTGGAGGATTGCACGGGATGCATCCCCACCCCGACGGCTTACGTGCGGGGCCGGCATTCCATTCTCGGCGGTCGTGGGCACAAGGATGGCTGCGCCGCCGCACTGAATCTCACGCCCCTCCTACACTGCTGGCATCGGCGAAACCTGTCTAGGCCACTTCGATGACCTGCGACCTGTTCACGCTCGCTCCCGGCCGCACGCCGCTGCTCGTGACCTTCCCGCATGCCGGAACGCATGTCCCGCCAGCCATCGCCAGCCGCATGACCGAAGCCGCGCTGCTGCGCGCAGACTCCGACTGGCACCTGCCGCAGCTCTACGGCTTCATGAAAGACATGGGCGCCGGCATGCTGATGGCGCATGCCTCGCGCTACGTGGTCGATCTGAATCGCCCGCCCAAGGACAGCAACCTCTACCCCGGCCAGGACACGACCGGCCTGGTGCCCGTTGACACCTTTCGCAAGGAGCCGATCTACCGCCCCGGCGAAACGCCTGGCGCGCAGAAGTCGACGAACGCCGGGCGCTGTACTGGCAGCCCTGGCACGGGGCACTCGCCGCGGAGCTGGCGCGGCTGCGCGCTGCGCACGGCGTCGCCGTGCTGTGGGATGCGCATTCCATCGCCAGCGTCGTGCCGCGCTTCTTCGAGGGCCGGCTGGCGGACCTCAATCTCGGCACCGCCGACGGCCGCTCCTGCGCACCCGCCGTGCAGACCGCAGCCGAGGCGGTGCTGAAGGCGCAGCATGAATTCACGCACGTGAGCAATGGTCGCTTCAAGGGCGGCTACATCACCCGCCACTACGGCCGCCCGGCCGACGGGGTCCACGTGCTTCAGATGGAGATGTGCCACGCCACTTACATGGACGAACCGGCGCCATTCGCATACCGGCCCGACCTGGCGGCACGCATGCAGCCGCTGCTACGCCGGCTGCTCGATGCCATCGTGCAGGCAGCGGTGTAGCGGGCTGGCGCCGATGGCAGAAGCCAGCTCCGCCGGGTGCTGCGCGTCCCACAGGCACAGGTCGGCGTGCCGGCCGGGCTGGATGGTGCCGTGCGTGCCCTGCAACCCGAGCGCGCGAGCCGCGTGGCGCGTGACACTCAGCAGCGCTTCGGCCGGCATCAATCGGAACAGCGTGCAAGCCATGTTCATCATCAAGGGCAGATGCGTCGTGGGGCTGGTGCCGGGATTGCAGTCGGTCGCCACCGCCATGGGCACGCCGTGGCGGCGAAACAGGCCCACCGGGGGCGGAACGGAAGTGGCCAACGATCTCATCGACGTCGTCGTCAGCTCGGCCGTCAAACTCGCCCTGCAGGCGCTGCTCGAACTCGCGCGCACGGTTCCCGGCGTAGACCAGTTGCGTGTGGCAGTCGATGAGGCCAGGGGTGAGCAGGCGGCCCTCGCCATCGATGTGTTCCTTTGCCTCCATTCTTCCGGCAGCGCGCCCAGGGTGCCGAGCTGGGCAATGCGGCCCGCGTGCACCGCCAAGAAGCCCGGCGCCAACACGCTCGCCGCATCGTTCGCGCATGTGGCGATGCGCACGTTGCGGATCAGCAGATCCCAGGCGGGCTCCATGGCTCAGCCGCCTGCCAGCAGTGCGGCGCGGGCGGCGATGAATCGCTCCCATGCCGCCGTCCCGTGGACAGGCCTCCCCTCTGTCACGCGAGACACGCCGCCCACACACACCTCGCGCACCGCTCGCCTCGGTCCGTGGGCGAAGACGTGCGCGGCATCCGCATGGTCGAGCAGCCACTGCACCCGTCTGGCCGCTCCACGCCTGGCACGCCTCCACCTCACGCCGTTGTTCGGCGACATGGATGTGTACCGGCGCGGTGGCGTCTTGCTCATGCATCGCCGCAAGTGCTTGCGCCAACGCGGGCGGCGGCACGGCGCGCAGCGAGTGCGGCGCGAGTCCCACCCGAACCCTGGTTGTGGAAAAGCCGCTGCACGATGCTCATCAACTCGTCGACCGCACACACGAAGCGAGCCTGCCCGGGGAGTGGTTCGTGCCGCCGAAGCCGGAAGCCCGGTAGAGCACGGGCAGCAGGGTCAAGCCGATGCCGATGCCGACCCCGCCGCCGTGGTGCAGCGAGACCCAGGTCGCGCCGCTCGCCGTGTTCAGAAGCGCGTTCAGCAGCGGATAGTCGGAAACCGCGTCGCTGCCGTCCTTCATGCCCTCGGTCTCGCGGTTGGGGCGGGCCACCGATCCGGTGTCCAGATGGTCCCCTTCCGATGACGATGGGTGCCTTGAGCTCGCCGCTGCGCGCCATGTCGTTGAACGCCAGCCCGGCCACGTGCCGCTCGCCCAGCCCCAGCCAGCGGATACGCGCCGGCACTCCCTGGAAGGCGATGGCTCAGCGGCCATATCGAGCCAGCGGTGGACAGGGTGGTTTTCGGGAAACAGCTGCTTGATCTTCGCGTCGGTGCGCCGGATGTCTTCGGGGTCGCCCGACAACGCGACCCAGCGGAACGGCCCCTTGCCCTGACACAACAGCGGTCGGATGCAGGCCGGCACAAACCCTGGGAAGTCAAAGGCGTTTCGCACGCCCCGGTCGAAAGCCACCTGGCGAATGTTGTTGCGAAGTCCAGCGTGGGCACGCCCGTCGCATGGAAATCCAGCATGGCCTGCACGTGCCGTGCGCACGAACGCGACGC
>CBFHAS010000087.1:0-19265 GCA_965653625.1 uncultured Burkholderiaceae bacterium
CGAGACACCACCCTTGCGACGAGTGATCGCCCGGACGATGGTGCACCCAGGGGGGATAGTCCCCTGAGGACGAAGGCGGTGCCGGCGGCTTGGAGGGCTTGGAGGGGGTGGGCGCCGGATTAACGGGCGAGGTGGGCGGGGCGGAAGGTGGCCGTCGACCCATGAATTCGTAGCTTGGCTGTATGTACGCACACTCGGTCGGCGTCAGGCCATGCTCTTGCGTCCACCCGATGAAGGCCTCGTCCTTCAGGTGCGGAATGTAGATAAGGTTGTCCCGATCTCGCACCTTGCTCGCAAGCTCCGCATGACCTGATTCCTTGATCAGGTAGCCCACGGCACAGTGGACGTTCTCTTCATCGATGAACACGGGCCTCGGGCCATCGGCGTACACCGTGTTCGCCGGAAACACGCCCTGCTCGCGATAGTCGGCCAAGACATCGAGCATCTTCTCGCGCCTGGTCTGCTGCTGCGCGCTCAGCCAGGGCGGCGAAAAATCGCGCAGCTGCATCTCGACGGCCAGCAGATGCCGGCGGATGCGCGTCTGCTCGTCAATGCGAGGGTCCGCCGTGCGCTCGTAGAGCGAGCGAGGATTGGCGGTGAAAACGGACGGGCCCTCTTCGTCCCTCTGCCCAACCGCTTCTTCGGCTTGAAGATTCATGATGTCTCTCGTCAAGTAGATCGGGATGGAATGCCGGCCTCGCCACGGATGCTCGGCTTCGAGCGCCGGCAGTGCGACCCACCGCAAGATTCATGGGGGCGCGCGCCATGCCTGCCGACACGGCTGCGTAGCCTGTGATGTGGCTGCGCTGACGTGCCTTCGAGCAGCGTCAGGCACACCCACTTGTGGTCAACACTGGTGGATACCCGGGGCAGCAGTGCAGCGCTGAGGCCAATCCGCGCATGAGAAGGCGCCTGGGATGGCGCTGAGAACCGCGGAATTCGGCATCACCCCGTCCTGCCGCGAGGGGGCTTCCTGTCGCTGTCGGCGCGAGGGGTGTCTTTCCTCTCCAAGGCACTGGCTCCGTTCGCCTGATCGAGCCACAGCAAGGCGTCGACATACGACATGAACCGTGTCAGGTACTCCGGCGACAAGTCGCGCATCAGCGTGAGTGATCGATGCACGAGATGGTGCGAGTTGAGGGGGCCGGCCTTCTCCGGCACCTTTGCCAATGACTGCGTCAGCCGCTGATTGAGCCTCAGCCTTGACCAGGTGCCTCTGAAATAGCTGAGGGTCTTCAGTTCCGAAGGGGCGCGCACACGTGGCCCGGCATCACCTGCCGAGCCGCTATCCCCATGAGCCGTCGGATGGCCCGCGATGTAGTCCACCAGTTCCGCAAGCGCCCCGCGATCGGGTCCGCTTCCGGGCGCACTCGCCCGTGGCGCGGCCGGGTTGCGGCTGCCGGTGCTTCCGTTGGCGCATCGGGCGCTTTCAAGATCGTCGCTGTACGTTGCGATCAGCTTGGCGAGCTTGTCGTCCAGCATGCGGCGTGCTTGGCCGCCATGGGTAGCTGCCCGTCTGGCCAGAGTCTCCATGAAACGAAAGCGGACAGGATCGAAACTGTCCGCCCCACGTTCGCGCCATGCGGTGATCATCGCCATGAGATTCGTGTCCTGGTCGACGGACGGTGTGTCGCTTCCACCTGCCCCGGAGCTACTCATGGGGCCTTGTCTTCTGTTCGTTAGAGGGTCTCGGTGTGGGCGCCATCTCCACCCGCCGGTTCTGAGCCCGCCCCTGAGCATCGGCATTGGACGCCACAGGTTGCTGGGAGCCGAACGCCGCGGCAAATATCGAGGACGATGGGACGCCGTCGTCGATCAATGCCCGCGTCACCGTCAACGCCCGTTGGGCGGACAGCTCCCAGTTGTCAGCGAAATGGTGGCTGCCGCCCCGCACCTGTCTGTCGTCGGTGAAGCCGCTGACCATCAAGATCTCATCGCGGGCCGCGAGGTAAGCGGCCAGCGATGCCGCCAGGCTCTTCAGCAGCTGCCGGCCCTCAGGCTGCAATTCGGCTGAGTTGAAGGCAAACAGCACGCTGCCGCTGATGCCGATACGTCCGTTGTTCAGCGTTACCCGGCCCGCTGCCAACGGCACCGCCAAGGCTTTTTCGAGCGCTTGGCGGCGCTGCTCCTCGACCTGCCGCTGCTTGACCGCGGTTTCCAGCTTGGTCGCAAGTTCCAGCTGCATGCCGAGTGCACAGACCAGGATCAGCACGAAAGCGCCCAGCAAACCCGCCATGAGGTCGCCGAAGACTGCCCATACCGGCGTCGTCGGCTCCAGGCTGGCATCAAAGTCGTCGCTCATGACGCATCACGCCTCGCTGAGCAGGGGTGCACGTGCGCTGGAGAGTTGCTGCAGGTCCTCCACGATCTGCTTCTGCGACATGATGCTCAGGTCGATGATTTCCCTTGCCTGCGCCACGTAGTAGGCCAGCTGCTCGTCACTGCGCGTGATGGACTTGCTCAGGGAAGCTTCGATCCGCTGCAGATGAGCCATCAGCTTGTCGTTCGATTGATTGAACAGCTGCACCGCGAAACCGAACGCTTCGCCGAGGCTCGATACCTCCACGGCACTGCCCGTGATCTGCGCGGCGACGTCGGCCATCTTCTCCGTTTGCGTGTCGACCTTCTCGGTGAACCGGGTGCTGACACGCTCCAGCAGCGCCGCGGACGACGCGACCAGAGTGTCTATGGCCCCCCGCTGCTCGCTGGATGCGTGATTCAAGGCATCGAGCAGCGTCCCGAGTGTTTCCACGATGCGACTGCGCTCCTCCAGGATCGAGTTGTCGCGCGCCATGCTGTCGGAGAGCTTCTCGCGCAACTCGGCAATCACCTCGGCGGCGGCCCGCGGCGCTTCGGCAGCGGCTTGCACGAGTCGGGAGATTTCGGCGATGGTGTGGCTGGCGTGCGTTTGCGCCTGCGTTGCCATGTCTCGGGCGGTCTGCTCCAGAGTCTTGCAGATCTGTTGCTGTTGACCGAGGGTCTGAGTGCCCGCTTGCTGCCATTCCTTCTGCAGGGACACCGCCATGGACTCCAACGCCTGGGTCCATGCCGCCAGCCGCTGCTGGTCGCGCGATGCCATCTGCGCTTGCAGGTCGACATGAACCTTGTCTACCGTGCGCAAGAGCGCTGCCGCATGCTGCTCGAAGCTTGCACCCGCCGCAGCCAATGCTTGATGTGTCTGCCTCGACTGGCCTTCATGCGTCTCGGCCACCGCGTTCACAAGCGATGCCGAGCGTTGCTCGAAGGTTTCTGCGAAGTGGTCGAGCGAGGTGCGCAAATCCTTGGACAGGTGCTGACTGGTCAGCTCGTGCTGGGCGAGGGCGGTCTTCCAGATGTCCGCCACGGCGGACGTGGTGGCATCGAAGCGTGTGGACAGCCCGTCCAGCTGCCGCTGCACCGTGCTGGCGACGGCGCCTTGCAACGAGGTCGTCTCACGCGCAATTCCAGCCATCGTGGCTTCGACGACAGGCTGGATCGTGGCGCCGGCGATGCGGGCGCTGTCGGTCAGGCTCTCCTTCAAGGATTGACCGACGGAGGAGGCCAGGCCCGCATACGCGGCTTCGGCTTTGGCGTAGAAGGCGTCCTGGTTGTCCATGAGACGCGCGCTCAAATCGTGGCTCTGCCGTTCCATCTGGGCCATCATGGCCTGCAGCCGGTCCACGAGCACGGGCATGGCTTCAGCTTGGCGCTGGAGGAGCTTGAACGATTCCTCTCGCTGATGCGCAAGGGAGAAGACGCGCAGCGTGGTGGCGATCTTCGTGTCGAGCATCTGCGCCGTGTGCAGCCTTTCGCGTCGAGCCAAAGTCGACATGAGGCCCAGCATGGCGGAGGCGGCCACCCCTGCGACTGAGGTGCCGAACGCCAGCCCCAATCCCTTCACCGGCGCGGCCAGTGAAGCGCGGATGGCCTGCAGATCCGTCGCGCTTTCGAGCGCTATCCCGGTGCCATTGAGGGTGACCACCATGCCGAGGAAAGTGCCCAGCATGCCCAGGAGCACCAGCAGCCCAGCCAGGTAGGGCGTCATGGCTGGGCCCGGCAAGCCGAGACGCTCGCCCTCAATGCGCAGGCGCACGGCGTTCTGCAATGAAGGATGCACTTGGATGAGCCAGGGGCCCAGGCTCGGCAGCGGATCGGGCATGCCCATCAGGGCCTGCGACAGGCTGGACGTGGCCTGCTGGAAGCGATGCAGTTCGATCGCGCCCATCAGGTAAAACGCTCCGATGAGCACCGTCATGGCCAGCGCCAACGGGTTGGAACCGATATGGCCAATGCCCATCCAGCACACGGCGGCCAGGCCCACGGAGAAGGCTGCGTGATAAAGAAATCTATTCATGACGACCTGGTTGCCCGGTGCGAAGTGCTTCGAGCAGCCCTTCGACCGGTTGCAATCGAAAATCCAATTCCGCGAGCAACATGCTTTGCATGTCTTTGCAGAACACGTCCAGCCACCCTCCGGGCTGGGACCACCTGTCAGGGTCATCCTGCTCTTGCGTGCTGGCCAGCGTCTCCTGATCGGCCTTGCGCAAGCGCTCGAAATGCTTTTCGAGCAACGTGGGCACGGTCGAGAGCAAAGTGCGCTCATGCGCGCCGAGTACTTGCTCCATCACGGCATCCACGGCACTCAGCCGGGCCATGGCGGGCGACGTGCCCGCAAGAGTTTCGCGTAGTTGGCTGCGCAAGGGGTCGATGCTGGCCGCCATCGCCTGTTGTTGGGTGATGTAGCGCCGACGATGCGTTGAGAAGTCGGCTTTCGTGTCCATGGTTGCACCGCGCGTGATCGCAGGCAGTTTCGGGCGTCCCTTGTCAGCTGCGAACGCACAGCCCTCGGCGATGGAGTTCACCAAGGCGGCTCGCACGCGGGTGAGTTCGCTTTCTTCGGCACCTGCGGAAGCTTGTGCGCCGGATTCAGCACCTGGCGTTCTCACAGGACGTCCGTTCAACGCTGCGGAGAGCGAAATGGCGTCGGTCCAGCTGAGCCATTGACTCAGTTTCTCTGCGAAGGCTTGTTTCGATTCCGGGACGTCGACTTCGGTCAGTTGAGCGAGTAAACGAATGAGCGCAGAACCGGTGAAACGTGTGCCCCTTGAGCCTCGCACCATACCGCCAGGAGAGGGTCCAGATGGAAAAAGCCGCGCAGTCTACTACTGATCCCTCGCTCGGCAGCCTCGGCCCGATCACGGGCGCTGGAATGGGGCGGCGTTGCGTGACGTCCTGCCCGGGCACAGGCACGGGCTTTGATGTGCGCCCCGCCGGTCAGCACGCCGACGTTTACCTGGGGCTGAAGTGGTTGATGCCACGCGGCAAGCCTCATCAGCCGCAATGGGGGGTAATCACCTGCCCACAGGTGTAAAGCGGGTAATTCCCGGCAAGCGTGCTTGGCGGGCTGAGGCCTTGGCGTTGGAATGGCCCGTTCATCAACGAACTGGAGGTCATGACCATGTCGAATCTATCCAGGATCGCACTTGGTTCACTCACCGCGCTCGTTCTCGGCGTCGCCCATGCTCAGTACCAGACCCCCACGCCCGAGACGCCTGTGCCCGAGTCGACAAGCCCTGCTGCAGACAGCTCGGCCATTGTCCAGACCGCATTCAAGCGTGCCGACCTCAACGGTGATGGCCGGCTGTCTAGCGATGAGTTGAGCCAGTTCCCGGCGCTCTCGTCGAGGCTCACCGACCTCGACACGGACAAGGACGGTTTTGTGTCGAGCAGCGAGTTCTCTGCTGGGGTGACCGTCAAGACGAACTGATCTCTGGGCGCTCGCACGGTCGCATGCGGAACGCGACATCCGGGACGCCCCAACCTACGTCGAGGCGCTTGCCCATGTGGAGGCGTAGCGATGTGCTGGCCGAGTGATCGGCGCGGCCGAGTTCTGCGCGGCGGCCCAAGAGCCGCGCGCGGCGTCTGCGGCGAGGTTCTTCACCTCCGTGAACTTCGAAGCCGCCGGGGGACGACGATCATCATGTACGGCCTGGCCGCGGCAACTTCCCGGGCTGCGGGCGTAAATTGCACACGGCACGCGGGCGTTTCTAGCGGAACTGCCGAAAACGTCCGGGTTTCCGGTGCGCTGGGCCCGGACGGACACCTGAATAGCAGGCCTGTGCCGGTCAGAACGTTCTCAGTCCGGAGGCCAGGTGCCGCCTTAGATCCATGGGCTCACTGCCGCCATGCGGGGCACGCCGATTGCTCGATCCCGTGTCCGCCGCGACTGCCGGCATATCGGAGAGATTGATGAGCAACCCGTGGACAAAGAAGAACCCCTGGTTGAGCATGTGGCTGAGCGGCGCAAACGCGGTCGCCGGGGCGGCCCGCGGCCGCGCCACGGCGCACGCACGGCGTGAGGCTTCGACAATGATGACCCGGGGCACCAACGAGGCGATTGATTTCTGGACCGCGGCGCTGACCGGAGTCTCACCGGCGAAACGCAGCAGGAAGAGAAGGAAATCCGGTCGGTGAGGTCGCCCGCCCGTAGCCTGCGTGACAGGATTCCGTTGTGTGCGCTTGACCTCCCGGCACCGCTGCCCGCTCAGGGGAGCGTGATCGTCACGTGTGCGGCGGCAGGCGGCAGTTTCACCACCTCGCTGTAGCGAGCGAACTCCGCAGCGGTCTGCTTCTCGAGCATCCACCGGATGCCGAGAAACCCCATGAGCCCCACCAGCGCGAACACCGAGCCGACGACCCACAGTGGCACCTCGTTGCGCAAGGCATGTGCCACGCGATCTGGCGCCGCCCAGTGGGGCGCGAAGCCCGCTGTGCGGCCTTTGTGCCTCGCGATCTCGTCGCCTACTCGGCTGGTGAGGTAGCCGAGTTTTTCCGTGCCTTCGAGGATGTATTTGCCCTGGAAACCCATCAACAGGCACATGTGGAAGACCTCCAGCAGCTGCACTTTCGATGCTCCCTGGGCACGCAGCGCCTCCAGGTGCTCGAAGAAGCGCTCACCGGCAAGCTGCTCGCCGAAATACTCGAGTTGCAAGGGCTTGCGTTCCCAGTCGGCGCGGATGCGCAACTGCGACATCAGCACCACTTCATCCACCAGCGCGCAGAACGCGAACTTCGCCAGCGATACGTCTTCGGCGGCCGTGCCCTGCCGCTTGCTGCTTCGCTCGAAGTCGACCAGGAACTTGCGCACGCTGGCGCGGTAGGCATCGGCGTCCGTGGGGGTGCAGCGATTGCGCAGCAGGAACAGCATGTAGAACCCGTCGTACAGCAGGTCCAGCAGGCTGGCGGACGGCGAGGCGCTTGCCGATGTGGCCGCCTCGGGGCGGGGCGCCGGGTGATTGAAGAGCGAGGGGACTTGCGTGTCGGCCATGGTCAACGGCTCACTGGTTCAGTGCGAACAGCTCCAGCTGCATGTCCGGGATGCCGGCCGGTGTGTAGATCGCGATGGTCTGCGACTGAAGCATCCGTTCATGCAAGGAGCCTCGACCTTCCAGCGCGAAGTAGTAGGCGCCTGGGCGTACCGGAATCGCAGCGGGAACCTGCGCAGCGTGCGCGAGCTTGACTCCGCCCATCGCGGACAGCACCAGCTTCTCCACGTCGTCGGGCGCGCCGATCTTGAATCGCAGCGGAACCGCTTCCACCAGCTCGGCAGGCGGCATGGCGGCCTGCACGCCGAGAAAGAAGCTCGTTGATGGAGTGATCTTTTCGGACTCCAGGCGGCCGTGGTAGAACGACGGCTTCACCTCGCCGAGGGAAATGGCGAAGTACCGCGTGGAGATCACCGTGTCGAGCAGGTCGCGAATGATCTGCTCCAGCCGGGCAAAGCACGGGCCCGGCTCCTCGTGCCGGTAGGCCGGAAGATCGGAAAGCGTGAAGCTCTTGGAGAAGGTCATCAGCGCGCCCGCCAGTTCGAGCATGCGCTCGTAGAGGCGCTCGGGATGCAGGGCAGGGTGGTGATGAAGATGCGACAGCGCCGCGAAAGCGGCACTGGCGGTATGCAGTAGCCAGAACGAGGCGATGTCGCCCGAGCGGAACTCGATCACATGTTTCGACGGCTCGCGATGAACGCCATAGAGCGCGTCAACCTTGGCCTGCAGCGCATCGAGCAGCCGGCGCAACATGTGCTGTAGCGCGGGCGAGGCCGACACCGAGGCGCTGGGTGGAATGAATCGTGTATCCACCTCGAAGCCTTCGGTGCCCGAGCGCCGGATCCTGCACACCGGCAGGCTCACAAGGTGATCGCGAGGCTCGTGGTGGGGCAGCATGCGCACGCAACGGCGCAGGACCGCGACTTCAGATTCGGATGCCGACGTGAACCAATCGGGTGCCAGCAGGTTGTGCTGCGCGTATCGCAGCGAACCATCGGGCGCCTGTTCGGGAGTGACGAAGTTGGTGCCCTGCGACCGGAGCGTCGCGATGGCAGCGTGGAACACCATGTCAGGCGAGCCGGCCGGCAGTGACGCCAGCGAGACGGGTGCGGGCAATTCGTCCTCGCCGGGTGCGCAATACATTTCGCCGTCCGGGAAGACGACGTGAAGTTCCAGAAACCTGAGGATGCCCGTGGCGAGTGCGTCGGCATCGATTCGCATGCGGCGCACGCCCCAGCTATACGGGTGGAGCAGTCGCATGACCTGCGCCGTTCGCCATTCGTGATAGGCGTCCTGCCGCTGGAAATGCTGTGGCCGAAGGAACAGGCCTTCTCCCCATAGGACTTTGGATGACTGGATCAAGGGTGCCTCTTGTTCTTGCGTACGCCAACGCGTACCGTGCCGCCGGCGGGCGAGCGAGCTTACTGAGAAAAGCTTCCCGCGAGCGGGATTTCGCGTGCACAGGACACCCCTCTCTTGGGTGTCATGCCTTGGGGCAACGCATGCCCGCAAGGTACCGAGCTTCGGATGGAACGCCGAGCGGCTCCCCTTGCGCCACGCTCATGGCGCAGGCGTGCAAGCCGATCACCAAGCCGGTGCGTGCTGCATCCCGGGCGTCGAAGACGAACTTCCAGCGCTGGGGGTCGGGCGAACGCAACAGCGCCACGACGGCGATGTGCGTGGCACCCTCGGGCATGGCTTCCATCACCTCGTGGCGCTCGCCGGGTGCCAGCACGACCTCGCGCACGTCTATGACCTCATCCGTGATCTTCGGCGCATCCTTGGCGGTATCGAGCAGGCTCTCGTAAGTGGCCTGCAGCATGCCGCTCGCCCCGCGGAGCCTGTAGATGCGGGTAACAACTGCAAGTGCGCGACCTGACGAATCGAGATTCACAAGCGGGGCGGCATGCAAACGCAATGTGATCTGCCTGGACTTGGGCACCTTTCCAGGCAATTCGCTCGTTGTTCCCGGTGCCGCGGATTGCACGATTCCAAACGACTCGAGTGTCTTGCCGACCCAACCGCTGCCGTCGGAAGATGTGGCGCAACCGGCGAGACTGGCCGTGATGAAGCAGTACGCCGCGAAACGGGCATGGCGGAAGGAAAGTATTCGGGGCATCGGCAATTCCACAAGTCCAGTGAGAGGGGGCGCTGGATGTCGGCGAAAACACTGCGGTGCAGGATCCCCGCGTATTCAAGCACAGGGGCATGCCGGCATAGATGCGATTGCGCGCCTGCATTGCCGTGAACGGCGGCGCGATTGCATCGTGCAGGCTCCCCGATTAGGGGGGGATGGCATGGGCACCTGGTTGACATACATTCGCGCCGCTTGCAGTCGGAGGCCAATGCCGTGGGGGTAGCGATGCTCACCCGGGCAGGCCTGTAGAACCAAACCGGGGAGGTTTCAGCGTTGAGGGAAACTACGGGCGTATCCGTGCTCGGTGACCGTGCTCGCCATGGCGGCACGGATCCATGCACATGGCTTCTATCCGCGGTTGCCTTATGGGCGGTGACCCTTGGCCTGACGGGCTGTGCGACGGTGCCCGCGCCAGCGCCCAGGACGCAGACCGCGGCCGAACTCATGCATGAGGCAGAGGAAGCCATTGTCGCGGGAAACAAGCAGAAGGCCCGCGAAGCGTATCGCGCGGCCACCGAGATCGACCCCACGGCCAAGGCTCCGTGGATCAAGCTCGCCGAGAGCTACTTCGAATCGGCCGACTATGGCCACGCCGTCCTCGCTGCCGAGGAAGCGCTGCATCGCGATGGCAACGACGGTACGGCCGCCGGCATCATGGCAGTCAGTGGCTTGCGCATCTCTACGTCGGCGCTCGCCACGCTGCGCGGTAGAAGCGGCCTCAGCGAAGGCACGCGCGGCGAGGCGGAAGGGCTGGCTCGCACGCTTCGCGAGTTGCTGGGCGAGCCGGTGCTCGTTCCGAAGCCTGCTGAAGCGGCAGTTTCGGGCCCGGCGCGTGCCCGGGTCAAGCCGAACGCCACCCCGCTGAGCACGGCCGTGGCCGCGCCCCGGCTTCCGGATGCGGTGCCGGCCACTGCACCCAAGCGGGCGCCGCGGCCCGCTCCGGCGGCCGGGAACCCGTTCGATAAGTTGAAGTAGCCAGCAAAGCCCCACGAACACACCAAGGCATCCGAGGCAATTCCCATGGCCAAGAAAGACAGCATCCAGAAGCGGCTCGAAAAGGTGCGCCCTCCGCGCGTGCAGCTCACCTACGACGTTGAGATCGGCGACGCCATCGAGAAGAAGGAAATCCCGTTCGTCGCAGGTGTACTGGGCGACTTCACCGGCCAACAGGATCCCGACAAGCCCGTCGAGAAGCTGAAGGATCGCAAGTTTGTCAACGTCGACCTCGACAATTTCGACGAAGTGATGAAGGGCATGGCCCCGAAGGCGTCGTACCGGGTCAAGAACAAGCTGAGCCCCGAGGGGGGCGAGTTCGCGGTGAACCTTTCGTTCGAGAAGATGGACGATTTCCGCCCGGAAGCCGTGGTGCAGCAGGTGGAGCCTTTGCGCAAGCTTTTGGAAGCGCGAGCCAAGCTGGCCGACCTGCGCAACAAGCTGGCAGGCAACGACAAGCTCGAAGACATCCTGGCCGAAGTGCTCAGCAGCACCGAGAAGCTTTCCAGGCTCGGGCAGGAAACCAAGACCGAGGAGTAACGCCATGCGCCAACAAGCACCTCAGGAGGTCGGCGCCGCCACCGCCGCCCAAGACAGCCTGCTCGATCAAATCGTTGCGCAGAGCCGGGTGGCTCGCTCCGACAACGAGCGCGCCCGTGCCAAGGACATCATCTCCGAGCTTGTGCGCGAGGTTCTGCAGGGCACGGTGGTCGTGTCCGACAACCTCAGCGTTACGCTCGACGCGCGAGTGGCCGAACTTGACCGCCTCATCTCCGAGCAGTTGAGCGAGGTGATGCACCAGCCGGACTTCCAGCGCCTGGAATCCGCGTGGACGGGCCTTCACTACCTGTGCCGGCACACCTCCACGGGCTCGACGATGAAGATCAAGGTCTTCAACGCCACCAAGCGGGAGCTGATCCGGGACTTCAAGACGGCCATCGACTTCGACCAGAGCGCGCTGTTCAAGAAGGTCTACGAAGAGGAGTTCGGCACCTTCGGCGGTGCGCCGTTCGGCACCCTCATCGGCGACTTCGAAATCTCGCGCCAGCCGGAGGACATGTACTTCGTCGAGCAGATGTCCCACGTGGCGGCGGCGGCGCATGCGCCGTTCATCTCGGCTGCGTCTCCCGAGATGTTCGGCCTTGAGACGTTCACCGACCTCGGCAAGCCTCGCGACCTCTCGAAGGTGTTCGACACCGTTGAATACGCCAAGTGGACCTCGTTTCGCGAATCCGAGGACGCGCGCTACGTCGGCCTCGCCGTGCCTCGCTTTCTGGGCCGCCTGCCTTACAACCCGAAGGACGGTACGGTTGTGGAGGGCTTCAACTTCGTCGAGGACGTCGACGGCACCGACCACTCCAAATACCTGTGGGTGAACGCCGCCTACGCCTTCGGCGCCCGCCTGACCTCGGCCTTCGAGAATTACGGTTGGTGTGCCGCGATCCGCGGTGTAGAAGGCGGTGGCTTGGTTGAAGACCTTCCGACGCACACGTTCAAGACCGATCAGGGCGAGGTCGCACTGAAGTGTCCGACGGAAATCGCCATTACCGACCGGCGCGAGAAGGAACTCAGCGACCTTGGCTTCATGCCACTGGTGCATTGCAAGAACACCGACTACGCGGCCTTCTTCGGCGCGCAGTCGGCGCAGAAGGCGCGCAAGTACGACTCCGACGCGGCCAATGCCAACGCGGTGCTGGCGGCGCAGCTGCAATACATCTTCTCGGTGTGCCGCATCGCGCATTACCTCAAGTCAATGATGCGCGACAAGATCGGCAGCTTTGCCTCGGCCGGCACGGTGGAGGAGTTCCTCAACCGCTGGATCCGCCAGTACGTCGTGGAAGACGACAACGCCACACAGGAAACCAAGGCGGCGTATCCACTGCGGGCCGCCAGCGTGGAAGTGTCCGAAGTGCCGGGCCGGCCGGGCGTTTACCGGGCCGTTTCCTTCATCCGACCGCATTTCCAGCTCGACGACCTCTCCGTCTCCCTTCGGCTCGTCGCCGAGCTGCCGCAGTCCCAGAAGGGCTAACCCACACGCATCCATCTCAGGAGGAACCAAGAATTGAAAGACATCTACGTCAAGTTTGAAGGCGGCACTGAGCTGCAAGGTGACAGCACCGATACCAAGCACGCTAACGAAATCGAGGTCGAGAGCTTCGCGCACAAGATCACGCAGCCCAAGTCGGCGTCGGCTTCCACTTCCGGCGGCCACACGGCCGAGCGCACCGAGCATGGCGAAATGCTCTTCACCAAGGAAGTGGACAAGTCCAGCTCGAAGCTGCTGCGTGCCTGCTCGGCTGGCACGGTGTATCCCAAGGTCATCGTGACTTTCTATCGAGCCTATGGTGGCAAGGGCTCCACGGCAACTTCCCAGCAGCGGGTCGACTATTTCAAGATCACGCTGGAAGACGTGGTGATCTCGTCTGTGCAGATGGCCATCGGTGAAGGCGACCTGCCGGCCGAGGTCTTCGGCCTGAAGTACGGCAAGGTGGTCTGGGAGTACAAGCAGCACAAGATGGATGGTTCTGCGGCGTCCACCGGCCCGGCCGGCTGGGATCTGCGCAAGAACATCGCGACCTGAGCGGTTCACCCTCGGAGGAAGCGGCCTCAGTGCCGCTTTTTTTGTGGATCTGTACTCCCCCTCTCTACTCGACAAGCTGCTCGACGATGTGCCGGGCAACCGCGACGGCGCGGCTTCCCGGCACACCGTCGAGCAGATCAAGGATTCGGTGGCGCGCGACATCGAGATGCTGCTGAACGCACATCCGGCTTACGAGCCGAGCGAGTTGCCGCACGCGCCCCTGAGCGCGCAGTCGCTGCTCACGCTGGGCTTGGTCGACATCTCCTCCATGAGCCTGGCGAGCGACAAGGACAGGCGGTGCATCAACGAGGCGATCTGTCGAACGCTAGGCACCCACGAGCGGCGCCTTTCCGACGTGGAGGTGCGGGTGCGGGGGAGCGATGGTCCTGGGGCAAGGCTCACGTTCCAGATCCGGGCGAAGCTCGTGCTGCACCCCAACGCCGAGCCCGTGCTGTTCGATGCTGTCTTGCAGCCCGGATCCAAGCGCTATCAGGTCTCGAAGGCAGACCAGCGCGCGGCATTCGACCCGGAGTAGCAAGTTGAAGGATCTGCTGCCTCATTTCGAACGCGAGTTGGCCCACCTGCGAGCCCATGCCGGCGAGTTTGCGCGTCAGTATCCGCGCATCGCCGGTCGGCTTGCGTTGACAGGCGATGTGTCCGAAGACCCGCATGTCGAGCGGCTCATCCAGTCTTTCGCTCTGCTGTCGTCGCGTGTCCACAAGCGCCTGGACGATGACTTCCCGCTGTTCACCGAGTCCTTGCTGCAGGTGCTGTATCCACACTACCTGCGGCCTTTTCCTTCCTGCTCCATCGCCCGCTTCGGCGTGGGTGGTGCCGGCTCGCAGATGAGCCAGGCCGCCCAGCTGCCGCGCGGAACCTTGCTGAACACGCGCCCGGTACGCGGCGTGGTGTGCAACTTCCGCACGGCCTATGACGTTGCGCTGCTGCCGGTGCGCATTTGCGCTGCCGGATTGCGCCGGGCGCTGGCCGCGCCGGAGGGGTCGCCCGTGCCTCAAGGCGGTACGACAGCGCTGTCAATCAGCCTGGAGTTGACGTCTGATCAGGCGACCTGGTCGACGCTGGGCGTGGACAGACTGCGCATCTACCTCGATGCCGAACCTTCACAGGTGAGCGCCTTGCGAGAAGCGCTGTGCGGGCGCGTGGTGGGCTGCCTGGTGCAACTTGCACCGCATGGTCCGTGGCTGTCCGCCGGTGACGCATTGCCGAGGGAAGTCGGCTTCGCCGAGGACGAAGCGCTCCTCGAATGCGATCCCCGCGCGCACCCAGCCTATCGGCTGTTTACCGAGTACTTTGCCTTTCCGCAGAAGTTCGACTTCGTCGATCTTCCTTTGCCGCGCGCTGTGCTGGAGGGGCGCGCCCGAGCCGTGACATTGCACTACGTGATGTCGGGCCTGCGGGCCGACTCCGGCGAAGGCCATCTGCTGGAGACGATTTCCGCGCAGAACCTTCTCCTCGGCTGCACGCCGGTGGTGAACCTCTTCCGCCTGCGAGCCGAACCGATCCGCGTGACGCATCAGCGTGAAAGCTATCCGGTGCTACCGAACAGCCAGCGAGCATTCGGCTACGAGGTTCACTCGATCGAAAAGGTCTTCCGCGTTCGGCAGACAACGCAGGGCGAAAGCATCGACGAGTTCCGGCCGTTCTACTCCCTGCAACACGAGCAGCTGCTGGCCGAGGGCGAATCGGGGGGGCGTTACTGGTACTCGCACCGCGACGAGACGATGGCGCAGCAAAGCCCAGGGTTCGAGACCGAGCTGTCGATCGTCGACGTGGAGTTCCAGCCCGCCTCGCCGCAGACTGACACGCTCTCTGTGGACGTGATAGCCACGAACCGTGACCTTCCCAGCCTGCTGGCAAGTGGCGATGCGGGGGGTGATCTGTTCCCCGAAGATGCCGGCGTGCCACGTGACGTTCGTCTGCTGCGCAAGCCGACGCCCGCTCACCGGTTCGAAGTCGGGCAGGGTGCCTTGTGGCGGCTGGTGTCTCACCTGTCGCTGAATCACCTCTCCTTGTCCGCGGGCGGCATCGATGCCCTGAAGGAACTGCTGAGGCTGTACGACCTGCCCCGAAGCGCCGCCACGAGGCGGCAGATCGACGGCCTGGTCAGTATCGAATTCCGCGCGGCCACGGCATGCCTTCCGGGGCAGCCCTACGCCGTGTTCGTCCGCGGCACCGAAATCCGGCTCAGCGTCGACGAGGAAAGTTTGGTCGGCACCGGGTTGCGCCTGTTCGCCCAGGTGCTGGACCACTTCTTTGGTCTGTACGTGCACATCAACAGCTTCACGCAGCTGAAGATTGTCTCGGCACGCAATCAGGAAGAGTTGATCGCATGTCCACGCCGCAGCGGCAGCAGCCCGTTGGTGTGATCGACCGGCTGCTGGAAGAGCCCTATCGTTTCGGGTTCTTCCAGGCCGTGCGGCTGCTCGAACGCTGGTTCGTGCAGCAGGAAGGCGTGCAGGCCGGCGAAGTGCTGGCGCGCCGTGTGCGCTTTCGCAACTCAGTGTCGCTTTCCTTCCCGGTCAGCGAAATCGCAGAGCTCACGGTCGTGCGGGAATCCGCTGCTGATGAAGCCGCTGGCACACCATCGGGCAGCGTGAGGCACGTGGAGATCACGCCCAGCTTCATGGGGCTGCTCGGTGTTGCCGGCGCGCTGCCTGCGTTCTATACCGAGATGTTCGCGCGCCGGGAGGTGTATGAACGCGACAGCGCCGCGCGTGCCTTCCTCGACATCTTTCAGCACCGGGCCGTGGTCCTCTTCTACCAAGCGTGGCGCAAGAATCGCCAGCCCGTGCAGTTCGAAGACGACCGGCGCCACCGGTTCCTGCCCTACGTCCTGGCGCTGGCCGGGGTGGGGCATCCCGCGATGCGCGATCGGCTGCATGCGCGGGAAGGCGGCGTGTCTGACGACGCGCTCGCCTACTTCAGCGGTACGCTGCAGACACGGCCTGTGTCAGCTAGCGCGATCCAGCGCATGGTGTCGCACTACTTCGGCGTGGGTGTGCGCCTCGATCAGTTCGTCGGCCGCTGGTACACCCTGCCTGCCGACAACCAGACGTCGCTCGGCGTGGCCAACGCGCAGCTGGGCGGCGGCATGGTCTGCGGGGAGCGCGTGTGGCAGCGAGACCTGCGGGTGCGGCTCACGATCGGTCCCTTGTGCAGCGAGCAGTTCCGCCGCTTCCTGCCCGGAGGATCCGCTGCGCTTGCCCTGCGGGAACTGCTCACTCTGTTGACCGGCGTCTCGCTGGAGTACGAGGTCCGTCTCGCCCTGCGTGCCACAGAGGTGAAGGGCGTGCGCCTGAGCGAGACCGGGAGCGCGCGGCTGTCCTGGGATGCCTTTCTCATCACCCGCGCGGCGCGGGCCGACCGGCACGACGCCGGCTATGACATTCACGCCGTCGCCTGACGGGCGGCGTTTCACGAAGCATCACTGCGCACGATGAGCACCCACTTGAAGACCCTGATCTCCAAGCTGAACGACACCAGTCGCAAGGCCGCGGAGCGCGCGGCCAACCTGTGCATGGCGCAGGGGCACTACGAGGTCGATGTCGAGCATCTGTTCATCGCGCTGCTCGAACAGCCGCGCAGCGACTTCGCGTTGCTGTGCAAGCGTTTCGACATCGTTGCCGCCGAGTTGCAACGTGATCTCGAAGGCGAGCTGAGACGTCTCAAGAACGGCAACACGCGCACGCCGGTGTTCAGCGCGCACCTCCCCACGCTGTTCGAGCACGCTTGGCTCATCGCTTCGCTGGATGCGGACCATGGCCGCATCCGCAGCGGTCATCTCCTTGTGTCCTTGCTCACCGAGCCGGGGCTGAGCCAGCTGGCGCTGCGCAGCAGCAAGCAGTTCGCCAAGTTCCGCATCGATGAACTCAAGCACAAGCTGGCCGATCTCACCGAGGGCTCGCAGGAGGCCGGCGATGCGGTTCGCCTGCCGCTGGCCGGTGCGGCTCACGACAGCGCCGACGCAGAGCTGAAGACCACGGCGCCTCCCCAGACTCCGGCACTCGATCAGTTCACGACCAATCTCACGCAGCGTGCGCGAGACGGAAAGATCGACCCCGTCATCGGCCGCGATGCCGAGATCCGCCAGACCATCGACATCCTGATGCGCCGGCGGCAGAACAACCCCATCCTCACCGGCGAGGCTGGCGTGGGCAAGACCGCGGTGGTCGAGGGCTTGGCTTCGCGCATCGCCGCAGGCGACGTGCCGCCCCCTTTACAAGGTGTTGAGCTGCACGTCCTCGACATGGGCCTGTTGCAGGCTGGCGCCAGCGTGAAAGGCGAATTCGAGAACCGTTTGAAGAACGTGATCGACGAGGTGAAGCGCAGCGCCCATCCCATCGTCCTGTTCATCGACGAGGCGCACACCATGATCGGAGCCGGTGGGCAGGCGGGGCAGGGCGACGCGGCCAACCTGCTCAAGCCCGCGCTGGCACGCGGCGAGTTGCGCACGGTGGCCGCCACGACCTGGGGTGAGTACAAGAAGTACTTCGAGAAAGACGCCGCGCTGGCAAGAAGGTTTCAGGTGGTGAAGGTTGAAGAGCCCAGCGAACCACTCGCTGCGGCCATGCTGCGCGGCATGGCCCCGCTGATGGAGCAGCACTTCAGGGTGCGCGTGCTCGACGAGGCCATCACCGAAGCCGTGCGGTTGTCGGCTCGCTACATCAGCGGGCGTCAGCTTCCCGACAAGGCCATCAGCGTGCTCGACACGGCCTGTGCCAAAGTGGCGCTCGGCCAGGCGGCGGTGCCGGCCGCCATCGAAGAGCGCGCAAAGCGGCTGGAGCGCGTGGGTGCCGAAATGGCGGCGCTGGAGCGCGAAGCTGCGGCGGGCGCCGGACATGGCGACAGGCTGGCAGAACTCAGGAGCCAGCGCGACGCCACGCAGTCCGATCTCGACTCGCTCAGGCAGCGCCACGAATCCGAGAAAGCCTTGGTGGCGGAAATCCAGCGGCTGCGCGCCCAACTGGAGAGCGAGACGCACGGCGCTCGGCATTCCGCGCCCGCGACCGATGCGCCTGATGCCCCGAGCGCAGGCAAGAAGAAGCCCGTCGGCCGCAAGCCTTCCAAGGCGGACGCGCCACCGCCCACCGTCGCCCAGCAGCATCTGCAAGCCAAGCTCGGCGAGCTGGCCACGTTGCAGGGCGAAGTGCCGCTCGTACCGATGCAGGTCGATGCCCACGTCGTGGCCGCGATCGTCTCCGCGTGGACAGGCATTCCTTTGGGCAGCATGGTCAAGGACGAGATCAAGACCGTGCTCAACCTCAAGCCCCTGCTGGAGGAGCGGGTCATCGGCCAAAGCCACGCCATTGAGGCCATTGCGCAGCGCGTGCGCACCGCGCGTGCCAACCTCGAAGACCCGAACAAGCCCAAGGGCGTGTTCATGTTCGTGGGCCCCAGCGGTGTGGGCAAGACCGAGACAGCCCTCGCGCTGGCCGACATCCTGTACGGCGGCGAGAAGAAGCTGGTCACCATCAACATGAGCGAGTACCAGGAGGCGCACAGCGTGTCGGGCCTCAAGGGCTCGCCGCCCGGGTATGTGGGCTACGGCGAAGGCGGTGTGCTCACCGAAGCCGTGCGGCGCAACCCCTACGCCGTGGTGCTGCTCGACGAAGTCGAGAAGGCCCACCCCGACGTGCTGGAGCTGTTCTTCCAGGTCTTCGACAAGGGCGTGATGGACGACGCCGAAGGCCGCGAGATCGATTTCCGCAACACCGTCATCATCCTCACCAGCAACATCGGCTCCGCGCAGATCATGCAGGCGTGCCTCAACAAGCCTGCCGAGGAACTGCCCGACGCCCAGGCCCTGGGCGAAGCCCTGCGCCCCGTGCTGTACAAGCAGTTCAAGCCCGCCTTCCTCGGGCGCATGAAAGTCGTGCCGTACTACCCCGTCAGCGACGACGTGCTCGACCGCATCATCCGCATCAAGCTCGACCGCATCGGCGCGCGCGTGGCGGCGCATCACAAAGCCGTCTTCGAATACGACGCCCGGCTGGTGGATGCCGTACTCGCGCGCTGCACCGAGGTCGACAGCGGCGCGCGTAACGTCGACCACATCCTCAACGGCACCCTGCTGCCCGACATCGCCGGCCAGGTGCTCGAGCGCATGGCCGCCGGTGAGGCCATCGAGCGCATCAAGGTGTCGTCCGCGAAGAACGGCGACTTCAAGTACGCCGTGGCTTAGAACTTATCCATAAATTATGTTTACCTCGGCAGGCACCTTTCGAAAGGC
>CBFHAS010000088.1:0-19103 GCA_965653625.1 uncultured Burkholderiaceae bacterium
CGGCGACGACGACCCGGTGGCGGGCGGCGGCACGACGAATCTCCAATTCAGGGGCCGGCAGTGGGTCGGCATGGAGCCCAGTCTTGGCGGCACGCTGTACAACTGCGCGGGCGGACCCACGCCCTGGGGCACCTGGCTGAGTTGCGAAGAGACGCTGGCCGATCTGAGGCCGCAAGGCGGCAAGAAGCACGGCTACGTGTTCGAGGTTCGGGCCCAGGCGAGCGAGACGACGGGCAAACCCATCGTGGCGATGGGCCGGTTCGCTCATGAGTCCGTGGCAGTGGACCCCGTCACCGGCTTCGCCTATCTCACGGAAGACAGCCGCAACAAGGCAGGCTGGTACCGCTTCCGTCCCGCGGACACGCGCGCGCAGCCTGGCAGTTACGAGGCCGGCGGTACGCTGCAGATGGCGCGGGTGGTGGGCCGGCCCCATGCCGATCTCGTGGTGGCCTCGCGTGGCGATACACACCGCATCGAATGGGTGGACATCGCCGACCCGGACGCCGATCCGGTGAGCATCGAGCTGCCCGACTTCAGCGGCCCGACATTTGTGTCGGGCCCGTTCGCGCAAGGCTGGGCGGCCGGTGGCCTGCGCATGAGCCGCGGCGAAGGCATCTGGCACCGTGGCGGCAAATTGTTCATCGTGGACACCAGCACCGGCGTGAACAACTTGGGTGCGCGCGGCAACGGCACGGGCGCGGTATGGGAATACGACATCGCGCGCGGCACGCTGACGGCGCTTTTCGTGTCCATGAGCGAGCAGGCGTCCAACCACCC
The DNA here is from genome assembly GCA_965653625.1 of uncultured Burkholderiaceae bacterium. Lineage (GTDB taxonomy): Bacteria > Pseudomonadota > Gammaproteobacteria > Burkholderiales > Burkholderiaceae_C > Albitalea. The sequence goes on from CBFHAS010000088.1 coordinate 778, forward strand.
GGACAACATTACGCTGAGCCCGCGAGGCGGCATTCTGCTGTGTGAAGACGGCGCGGGCGTGGCCGACCCGTTCGGCTTCGGCAACCGGCTCACCGGCCTCACCAGCGAGGCGCAAAGCTACGTCTTCGCCAAGAACAACGTCGTGCTCGACGCCGCGCAGGTCGCGCGGGCCGGCAAGCGGGTGCGCGCGGGCGACTACCGTGACGCCGAGTTCTGCGGGGCCTGCTTCGATCCGTCGGGCCGGGTGCTGTTTGTGAACATCCAGTCGCCCGGCATCACCTTCGCGGTCTGGGGCCCGTGGGCCCGCGGCAATCTCTAGCCCGCTGCTCCCGGTTTCAGGGCTGCGCTACTTGCGAAACCACCACCACAGCAGCAGCGACAGCACCACCGAGACGAGCAGCGAGGTCATCAGCGGAAAGTGAAAGCTGAAGCCCTCGCGCTCGATGGAGATATCGCCGGGCAGCCGCCCCCAGGGGAATCGCGACAGCCAGGGCCACAGTACGCCGGCCAGCAGGAAGATCGCCCCGATCGCGATGAGCAGCCTCTGCATGGCCACATGGTAGAGCGGCCGCTATCACCGCCCGGGCACTGCGGTTGCTCGCCACTCCGAGGAGATCCCCATGAACGCGCACCAGGAAGATCGAGCCGCCAACCGCCTTGCGGGCGAGACCAGCCCCTACCTGCTGCAGCACGCGCACAACCCGGTCGACTGGCATCCGTGGGGCGTGGAAGCCTTTGCCAAGGCACGCGCCGAGGACAAGCCCATCCTTCTTTCCGTGGGCTACGCCACCTGCCATTGGTGCCATGTGATGGAGCGCGAGAGCTTCGAGGACGAGGCCATCGCGCGGCAACTGGCCGAGGGCTTTGTCGCGATCAAGGTCGACCGCGAGGAACTGCCCGACGTGGACCACGTCTACATGTGCGCGCTGCAGGTGCTCACCGGCCACGGCGGCTGGCCGATGAACATGTTCCTCACGACGCGGCTCGAACCGTTCTTTGGAGGCACCTACTTCACGCCCCAACCCCGCCGCGGCATGGCCAGCTTTTCGCAGGTACTGGCCGCCGTGCGGGAGGCTTGGCTGCATCGGCGAGGCGAGATCGAGGAGCAGGCCCGTGGCCTCATGGCGCATGTGCGGGCCGGCGCGGACATGCCGCCGCGCACCCCGGACGGCGGCGTCCATGCGCGTGCGCTGGCGAAGCTCGCCGAGCGTTTCGACACCGTGCATGGCGGCTTCGGCAGCGCGCCCAAATTCCCGCAGTCGCCGCTGCTGCAATACCTGCTGTCGCTCGCGGCCGGTGGCGACGAAAGGGCGCTCGGCATGCTGTCGCCCACGCTCGCCCACATGGCAGCCGGCGGGGTGTACGACCACGTCGGAGGGGGCTTCGCGCGTTATTCCACCGATGCGCGATGGCACGTGCCGCACTTCGAAAAGATGCTGTACGACAACGCACAGCTCGCCCGCATCTATGCCGGGGCTTGGCGCCTCACCGGCGACGCGCGCCTGCGCTTCGTCGCCGAGGACACGCTGGGATGGATGCTGCGCGAGATGCATCCGGCCGCGGCGGCCTCGGCGTTTGCCTCGGCGCAGGACGCCGACGCCGAGGGCGTGGAAGGGCGTTTTCACGTCTGGACGATGGATCAACTGCGCGATGTACTCGGCGCGGATGCCGAGTACGCCGCGCGTCTGTATGGGGCCACGGCAGAAGGCAACTGGGAGCACGGGGCCAACGTGCTGCAGCGCCTGGATCCCGAGGGTGTGCGCGCCGCAATGGGTCTGGATCGTGATGCGTTCGCCACGTGGGAGCGCTCGGTGCGCGAAAGGCTTTACGCCGCGCGTGCCACGCGCGTCTGGCCGATCACCGACGACAAGGTCCTGGCCGACTGGAACGGCCTCGCGCTGCGGGCCTTCGCCGAGGCTGGGCGGCTGCTCGGGCGCGACGACTTCGTGCAGGCGGGCCGCGACCTCGCGCACTTTCTGCTCGACACCCTCGTACGCGAGGGCTGCGTGCACCACGCCTGGCGCAACGGCGTGCTCAAGCCCCAGGGGTATCTTGCGGACCACGCGCAGCTCGGACTCGGGCTTGTGGAGCTGCATGCCGCGACCGGCGAGCTGGCTTGGCTGCACGCGGCGGGCACGCTTTGCGACTGCATGGTGAAACGCTTCCACGAGGCCGGTGAAGGCTTTTTCGATGCCGTCGTGGGTGAGCTACCCGTGCGTGCACGCGACGTCCAAGACACAGCCGTGCCTTCGGGTGCCGCTGGCGCATGCGAGCTGCTGCTGCGATTGTCCGGGCCTTTCGACCGTGCCGACTGGGCCGATGTGGCGCACGACACGCTGCAGCGCCATGGTGCCTTCCTGGATGAAGCACCGATGGCCGTGCCGGCGCTGCTGCATGCTCAGCTGCTGGCTGAACGCGGCGCGGAACTTGCCGTGCCGGTGGGGCCGGGCAGCGAGGCGCTGTGGCAGGAGGCGCAGCGTGCCTTCGCGCCGCTGGTGACGCGCGTGCATGGGCCGGTAGACGCGTTGCCCCTGCTGGCCGGCCGCCGCGCGGGCGAGGCCTATCTTTGCCGTGAGGGGCGATGCGGGCTGCCGGCGGCTTCGCCGGAACAGCTTCGGCAGCAGCTGGCCTAGACCACTTTGCCAATGGCATGCGGCCCAGCCGGCGCGACGCAGCCGCTGCCGAACTCAGCTTTTCTTGGTGGTGCGAGCCACGAAACTCGTGGGATGGTGGGCCACCGACTCGCTGCCGCACTTGGGACAGCGCAAGGGAGTGGATTCGGTGAAGCGGGCCGTCTCGTGTTCCTTGACATGCTCGACATGCTCGAACACCTCGCCGCACTTGTCACACCGGTACATGTAAGTTGGCATGGCGCTTCTCCACAACAATCCCTGCCGGGCTGGCTCCCGGCGAAAGCCAGTGAATACTAAGACTGCTCGCGCGCGCTGACTACGGTGCGCGCATGCAGGAGCCGCCAGCGTGGTGATGTGCGTGGCTTGGCCTCGGCGCCGCACGGGCCCCGCCGGTGCATCCCGATGCAGGCCCCGCCTGCGCGGGCTTGCCCCACAGTCTTTAGGCGGTACCAGCCTCGCTGCTGGCGCCGCTGCTTGCGCGGTGGATGGGTTGGCCGCGGCTTGCCGCTCGGCACATCCACAATCGGCGAGTCTCCATCTTGAAGAAAGGAACCCCGCCATGCCGACCCTGCGCGTCGAACTCTTCGAAGGCCGCACACCGCAGCAGAAGGCCGCCCTGGCCAAGGAGCTCACCGAAGCCTGTGTGCGGGTGCTGGGCGGCAGCGCGGACGGCATCGATGTCGTCTTCTTCGACATTGCACGCCAGAACTGGGCGACCGGTGGAGTGCTATGGAGCGAGAAGGCCAAGCCCGCGCCGGGCTCCTGAGCGCCCCCAGGGCTGGGCCGCGCCCAGCCCGCCCCCCGCGGGGGACAAGGAAACTTGGGGCGGCCCGGCGTTTCCTTGAGAGGTCACGCCGTATCGGAGGGCAGTGCCGCGATGCGCGACTCCCTGATCCGCGTCTTCGACAGCGCCCCCGCGGATTCGAGGATGGGGTAGGCGATCGAGCAGATGTGCGAGTTGATGCGCTTCAGGTCGCTGATGAGGTCGAGGTGCAGCGAACTAGTCTCGATGCTCTGGGCAGTGTTGTCGCGCAGCCGTGAGATGTGGCTGGCGGCGTATTCGTGCTCCAGGTCGCGAAAGCGCGCCTTTTCCTCCAGCAGCTTCTGCGCGTCGCGCACGTGGCCGTCAAGGAATACGCTCATGCCCAGCCGCAAGTTGGCCATCAGGCGCTCGTGCAAGTGGCAGATCTCGGCCATGCCGGCTTCCGAGAAGCTGCGGTTCTTGCGGATCTTCTTGTCCTCCACGTCCTGCAGGATGCGCTCGATGATGTCGCCGATCTGCTCCATGTTGATGGTGAAGGACACGATGTCGGTCCAACGGCGGCTCTCGCGCTCCGACAGTGCCTCGCGAGAGATCTGCGTCAGGTAGAACTTGATCGCCGAGTACAACTCGTCGACGGTGTCGTCCATGCGGCGCAGTTGCTCGGCCAGAGACAGGTCGTTGTGCCTGATCACCGGGAGAATGCCGCGCAGCATGGTCTCGACCACGTCGGCCTGGTGCAGCGCCTCGCGCGCAGCGCAGCTGATGGCCAGCGAGGGCGTGGCCAGCGCCGAGGGGTCGAGGTGGCGCGGCCGCTCCGTGCCGCCCAGTGCTGAAGGCTCGGGCAGAAGCTTCTCGGTGAGGCGCGCCACCACCCCGGTCAGGCCGATGAACACGAGCGCGAGCGCCATGTTGAAGCCCAGGTGGAAGAGCACCACCTGCTGGTGCACCGAGTCCACGTGTTGCTGCAGCAGCACGTGGACTTCCGGCAGAAAAGGCATGGCGATCAGCGCACCGGCGGCCTTGAAGATGAAGTTGCCCGCGGGCAGCCGCCGCACCTGCGGCGAGGCGCGGCTGGTGGCCATCATCGCGAGCAGCCCGCTGCCGACGTTGGCGCCCAGGACCAGCCCCAGGGCCACGTTCGGCGGCACCATGCCCGAGGCGGCGAGGGTGGCGGTGAGCAGCACGATGGCCAGGCTGGAATAGGCCGTCACCGCGAGCACCGCACCGACCACGACTTCGAGCATCACTTCATTCGGCAGCGCCACCAGCAGGGCCCGCACGGCGGTCGACTCGGTCATCGGCCGCGTGGTCTGCACGATGAGCTGAAGGCTCAGCGTGATGAGCCCCAAGCCGATCAGCACCCGCCCAATGCGCCCGGGGCCGCTGTCCTGACTGGAGACGAACATCACGACGCCCACGAGGATGAGCAGAGGTGAGATCCAGGACAGATCCTGCGACAAGACCACCGCCATCATGCTGCTGCCGATGTCGGCGCCCAGCATCGCGGCCAGCGCGGCGCTGGTGGCAACCAACCCCTTGCCGACGAACGACGCCACGATCAGGCAGGTGGCGGTGCTCGACTGCACGAGCCCGGTGACGCCCACGCCGGCCAGCACGGCTGCTGCGCGATTGCGAAAGCTCTTGGCAAGCACCCGCCGCAGGTTCTCGCCGAACACTCTCAACACCCCGGTTCGCACGATATGGGTGCCCCACACCAGAAGCGAGATCGCGGCAAGCAGGTTCAGCAGGTGCAGCATTCGAGGGTGTGCAAAGGCCGCGAGGGGGCCTGTGGAGGTGGGGCCATGATAGGCCAGCAAGGTGAACGCCGCGGTGCGTTTGACGCTCGCTCACGCCCGCCTCTAGACTGGTCCGCACCCTCTTGAGGAAACGCCGGGCTGTCCCAGTTTCCTCATCCCCCGCGGGGGCGGGCTGGGCGCAGCCCGGCCCTGGGGGCACTCTTGAGGAAACGCCGGGCCGTCCCAAGTTTCCTCATCCCCCGCGGGGGGCGGGCTGGGCGCAGCCCGGTCCTGGGGGCACTTTCAGCGCGGAGCATCCGATGGCAGGCAAAGCGAAGCACCACACGGCCCTCGATGCCGTGCGCGACAGCGGCAGCGGCAAGGTCAAGGTGGCGGTGAGCGACATCGACGGCATCCTGCGCGGCAAGTACCTGCACCGTGACAAATTCCTCGGCGCCACCGAATCCGGCTTCGGGTTTTGCGACGTGGTGTTCGGCTGGGACAGCAGCGATTCCTGCTACGACAACACCACGCTCACCGGCTGGCACCGCGGCTTTCCGGACGCTGAAGTCCGGCTCGATCTCGATACCTATCGCCGTGTTCCTTGGGACGGCAACGTGCCGTTCTTCCTGGGCGACTTCGTCACGCGCGATGGCGGCCCCTCGCCGCTGTGTCCGCGTCAGACCCTCAAGCGCGTGCTGCAGCGTGCGGAGAAGCTGGGATTCAAGCCGATGTGCGGCGTGGAGTTCGAGTGGTTCAACTTCGCCGAGACGCCGCAGACCTGGGCGGCCAAGAAGGGCGTGGACCCGACGCCCATCACCTCCGGCATGTTTGGTTACTCGCTGCTGCGCATGAACCACCGGCGCGAGTATTTCAATGCCCTCATGGACGAGATGCCGGCCTTCGGCGTGCCCATCGAAGGCCTGCACACGGAGACCGGGCCGGGCGTGTACGAGGCGGCGATCGTGTTCTCGGAACCGCTGGAGGCCGCCGATCGCGCCATCCTTCTCAAAACCGGTGCCAAGGAGATCGGCGCGCGCTTCGGGATCATGCCGAGCTTCATGGCGAAATGGAGTGCGCAGTACCCGGGCTGCAGCGGGCACATCCATCAGAGCCTATCGGACGGGCAATCGAACCTGTTCTTCGACGCGAACTCGCCGCGATCGATGAGCCCGGTGTTCGAGAGCTACGTCGCGGGGCAGCTTGCACACCTGCTCGACTTCGCGCCCATGGTGTGGCCCACGATCAACAGCTACAAGCGCCTCGTCGACGGCTTCTGGGCGCCAGTGAAGCCGACCTGGGGCATCGACAACCGTACCGCCAGTTTTCGCGTGATCGCGGGCAGCCCCAAGGCCACGCGGCTCGAAACGCGCAGCCCGGGCGCCGACATCAACCCCTACCTGGCGATGGCTGCGGTGCTCGCCGCCGGACTGCACGGCGTGGAGAAGGGCCTGAAGCTCACCACGCCGCCGATCACGGGCACCAACCGCGGCGCGGAAGACGTGCCGCGCGCGCCACGCACGCTGATTGAAACGACACGGCTATTCCGGCACTCGGAGTTGGCGCGCGATTGGCTCGGAGACGCCTTCGTCGACCACTACGCCGCCACTCGCGAATGGGAGTGGCGGCAATGGCTGGACGGCGTGACCGACTGGGAGCTGAAGCGGTACTTCGAGATCATCTGATCGGGTACCGCGCACCATGACCATCCACCGCTTCAGCTTCCCCACCGATATCCATTTCGGCCCCGGGGCGCGCACTCGCGTGGCCGCCCACCTGCGCGACGCCGGCTGCCGCCGCCCGCTCATCGTGACGGACCGCGCGCTGGCCAAGCTGCCGGTGCTTGCCGAGTTCCGCAGCCACCTTCAAGGTTTGGACGTGGCGCTGTACGACGGCGTGGCCGGCAACCCGACCGCCCGACAGGTGATGGCCGGCGCCCAGGCGCTGCGCGATCACGCGGCCGACAGCGTGATCGGCTTCGGCGGCGGGGCGGCACTCGACGTCGCCAAACTCGTGGGCGTGATGGCGGTCCACCCAGGCCACGTGATGGAGTACGCCTGGGATCATCCTCAGGTCCGCCCCCTGACCAAGCCGCTGCCCCATTTCGTGGCGGTGCCTACCACGGCGGGCACGGGCAGCGAGGTGGGCCGCTCCAGCGTCGTGTCCGACGACGACACGCACATCAAGCGCGTGGTCTTCTCCGCGCAACTTCTGGCTCGCGCGGTGTTCGCCGACCCGCAGCTCACCGTGGGTCTGCCGCCCAGCATCACCGCTGCCACTGGCATGGATGCGCTCACGCACAACATCGAGAGCTACCTCTCGCCGGCCTACCACCCGATGTGCGACGGTATCGCGCTGCAAGGCGTCCGGCTCGCCGCACGCGCCTTGCGCCGGGCCGTGGCGGAGCCTGCTGACCTGACCGCGCGCGGCGACATGATGATGGCCTCCATGATGGGCGCCGTCGCCTTCCAGAAGGACCTGGGCGCGGTGCATGCCTGCGCCCATGCCCTGGGCGCGGTGTGCGACCTGCACCACGGCCTAGCCAACGCGCTGATGATCGACACCGTGCTTGCCTGGAACCGCGAGGCTGTGCCGGAGAAGTTCGACGAGCTGGCGCATGCGAGTGGCGTGGCCGGCGGCGGCGCGGCCTTCGTGCCATGGCTCACCCGGCTGAAGGCCGACATCGGCATCGCGGGCGGGCTCGCGCGGCATGGCGTCACGCCGGCGCAGGTGCCGCGGCTGGTGGAGATTGCCACTGCGGACATCTGCCATCACACCAATCCGCGGCCGTGCACCGCCGCGGACTTCGAGCGCTTCTTTCTGGCTGCGATGTGAGGCCCATGCCATGAGCCGACTGGTACTGCACAACCCCGCCAATGGCCGGGTCATCACCGAGCTGGCCGCCGACGACGCTGCAAGCGTCGCGGCCAAGGCGCAGCGCGCGCGGGCGGCGCTGCCTGCCTGGGGCGCCACGCCCATGAGCGAGCGCAAAGCCTGCATCGCGCGCTTTCGCGACGCACTGGCCGCCGGGTTGGAGCCGCTGGCCGTCACGCTCACCACCGAAGTAGGCAAGCCCATCCTCCAGGCGAGGAGGGAGATCGATGGGCTGCAGGCGCGCATTGACTTCTTCCTCGCGCAGGCCGAGCACAGCACCGCCACCGAGACGGTGTTCGACGAAGCCGGCATCACGGAGCGCATCAGCCACGAGCCGCTCGGCGTGGTGGCCAACATCTCGGCCTGGAACTACCCGTACTTCGTGGGCAGCAACGTCTTCGTGCCGGCACTGCTCACAGGCAACACCGTGCTGTACAAGCCTTCGGAGTACGCCACGCTCACCGGCTTGCACATCGAGCGGCTGATGCGCGAGGCCGGCGTGCCGGCCGATGTCTTCATTGCGGTGATCGGCGCCGAGGACGTGGGCGCCGCGCTGGTGGAGCAGCGCCTGGACGGCTTGTTTTTCACCGGCTCGCATGCCACCGGCACGCGGATCGCCGCCTCGCTGGGCCGGCGTCTGGTGAAGCTGCAACTGGAGCTGGGTGGCAAGGATCCGAGCTACGTCTGCGATGACGCCGACGTGCCGGCCGCGGCCCTGTCACTGGCCGACGGTGCCATGTATAACACCGGGCAGAGCTGCTGCTCGGTCGAGCGCATCTATGTGCACGAGAAGGTTCACGACGCCTTCGTCGAGCGCTTGCTTGCCGCCGTGCAGGAGTTTCGCGTCGGCGACCCGATGGACGAGTCCACCTTCATCGGCCCTCTCACGCGGCCGGCGCAGGTGGACCTGCTGCAGGCGCAGGTGGACGACGCCCTCGCCAAGGGAGCGCGGCTGCGGCTGGGAGGGCAGCGCATCGAACGGCCCGGCAACTGGTTCGAGCCCACGGTGTTCACCCATGTAGACCACTCCATGGAACTCATGCGCGAGGAAAGCTTCGGGCCGATCATCGGCATCCAGAAGGTGAGCGGCGACGACGAGGCGGTGGCCCTGATGAACGACACGCGCTACGGCCTCACGGCGGGCATCTTCACGCCCGGTGAACGGCGCGCCAAGGCGGTTCTGGCCCAGGTGAACGCCGGCTCGGTGTACTGGAACTGCTGCGACCGCGTGAGCCCGCGCCTGCCGTGGTCGGGTGTCGGCGACTCGGGCATCGGCCTCACTTTGTCGACCTACGGCATCCAGACCTTCACGCGGCCAAAGGCGTGGCACTTGCGCGGGGCGTGATTTTTTCGGTCAGGCTTGCGGGAGAACCCGTAAGCCTGACCCCGCACCATCGGGCACGCACCTTCGTAGACTGATGAGGGTTCAGCAGCGGTGTGGAGGCGATGATGAGGGTGGGGGTTCCGAGGGAGATCAAGATCCAGGAGCATCGCGTGGGCCTCACGCCCATGGCGGTGCGCGAGTACGTGGCAAATGGACATGAGGTGCTGGTCCAGGCCGGGGCGGGACTGGGCATCGGCGCGGAAGACGCGGTCTACGCGCGTGCCGGAGCGAGCATCCTTCCTGCGGCGGCGGAGGTGTACGAGCGCGCTGAGCTCATCGTCAAGGTGAAGGAGCCGCAGCGCTCGGAATGGGTTCACCTGCGCCCGGGGCAGATTCTTTTCGCGTACCTGCATCTCGCACCCGACCCCGCCCAGACGCAGGGCCTGCTCGATTCGGGCTGCACGGCGGTGGCCTACGAAACGGTCGTCGATGCCCAGGGCGGCCTGCCGCTGCTCGCGCCGATGAGCGAGGTGGCCGGGCGGCTGGCCATCGAAGCCGCGGCCTTCGCCTTGCGCAAGTCGGCCGGGGGTTGCGGCCTGCTGCTCGGCGGCGTGCCGGGCGTGCCACCCGCGCGGGTGGTCGTGATCGGTGGCGGCGTGGTGGGCACACAGGCTGCGCGGATGGCCGTGGGGCTGGGCTGCGAGGTGACGCTGCTCGACCGCTCGCTGCCGCGGCTGCGCCAACTCGACGAAATGTTCCAGGGCCGCGTGCGCACTCGCTTCTCCGGCGTGGCCTCGGTGGAAGAAGAAGTGCTCCAGGCCGACGTGGTGGTGGGCGCCGTGCTGGTGCCCGGTGCGAGCGCGCCCAAGGTGGTCACGCGAGACATGCTCAAGGAGATGCGTCCGCGTACCGTGCTGGTCGACGTGGCCATCGACCAGGGCGGCTGCTTCGAGACCTCACGTCCTACCACGCACGACCAGCCCACCTACGAGGTCGACGGCGTCATCCACTACTGCGTGGCCAACATGCCCGGCGCGGTTCCTGTCACGTCCAGCCATGCGCTCAACCATGCCACGCTGCCCTTCGGCCTGGCGCTCGCAGCCCAGGGCGAGCAGGCGCTGGTCACCGATGTGCACCTGCGGCGAGGCCTCAACGTCCACCGGGGACGGCTCACCTGCGAGCCGGTCGCCCGCGCACTCGGCATGAGCTGGACCAGTGCGGAAGAGGCCTTGGGCGTGCGCTGAGGCTTGTTCGCTCAGGCCTTGGTGCTCCGCATCGCATCGGCGGAAAGCGCCGCCAACGTCAGCGTCTTCGTGGCTTGGCGCGCTGTCCACGCTTGCCGCTAACATCCGCCCGGAATTTCACTCAGCACCGTCGGAGGAAGGCGCTCATGGCCATGGACGTAGTGGACTACGAGATCAAGGGATCGGAGATGCAGTTCGTCGAAGTCGAACTGGATCCGGGGGAGGCGGCGGTCGGCGAAGCCGGCAGCCTCATGTTCATGGACGCCGGTGTGCAAATGGACACCGTCTTCGGCGATGGCTCGGCCGGGCAGGGCGGCTTCTTCGGCAAGCTGCTGGGCGCGGGCAAGCGGCTCATCACGGGTGAATCCCTCTTCACCACCGTCTACACCAACCAAGCATCTGCGAAGGCGCGCGTCGCCTTCGCCGCGCCCTACCCCGGCAAGATCCTGCCCATGGATTTGCGGCAGCTGGGCGGCATGCTGATCTGCCAGAAGGACGCCTTCCTTTGTGCCGCGCGCGGCGTCTCGCTGGGCATCCATTTCCAGCAGCGCATATCGGTCGGCTTCTTCGGCGGCGAAGGCTTCATCATGCAGAAGCTCGAAGGCGACGGCTTGGCGTTTGTGCATGCCGGCGGCACGGTCGTCCGGCGCGAGCTGAAACCGGGGCAGACGCTGATGGTCGACACGGGCTGCGTGGTTGCCTACACGCCGAGCGTCAGCTTCGAGATCCAGTACGTGGGCAAAATCAAGACTGCTCTGTTCGGCGGCGAAGGCCTGTTCTTCGCCAAGATGACGGGCCCCGGCACGGTGTGGATGCAAAGCCTGCCGTTCTCCCGCCTGGCCTCGCGCGTGTTTGCCGCTGCGCCTCAACGGGGCGGTTCGCGTGAAGAAGGCTCGGTGCTCGGCGGCTTTGGAGCCGGTGGCCTGCTCGGCGGCGTGCTGGGTGGCGACGACGACTGAGCACCGCCGGCCGCGCTCGTCGGACGCACTCTTATGAACCTGCTGTTCGACTCCTTCTGGCGCGCGGCCGCTTATTGCCTGCATCCGCGCGTCGTCCTGCTTTCGATCGCGCCGCTGCTGCTCATGGGCGGCCTCGCGCTGGGGCTCGGCTATTTCTTCTGGGAAGACGCGCTCGACGCGGTGAACGGTGCCCTTGCGTCCTGGGAACTGATGGCGACCTTCGTGCAATGGCTCGAACGCGCGGGTCTCTCGGGGCTGAAGGCGGCGATGGCTCCATTGGTCGTGGTGCTCGTCGTGACGCCGCTTGTCGTGGTCGCGGCCCTGCTCGCAGTGGCAGCCATGATGACGCCGGCCATCGTTCGGCTGGTGGCCGCCCGGCGCTTTCCTGCGCTCGAGCGTGCACACGGCGGCACGCTGCTCGGTGGCGGGCTGGGGGCGATCGGTGCCACGCTGCTTGCCCTGGTGGTGCTGGTGCTCTCGATCCCGCTGTGGTTTGTGCCGCCTCTTGTGCTGGTGCTGCCGCCGCTCATCTGGGGCTGGCTGACCTACCGCGTGCTCACTTACGACGTGCTTGCGGAGCATGCCAGCCGCGACGAACGCCGCGCGATCATCAACCGCCACCGCGGGCCGCTGCTGGCCATGGGCGTGCTGTGCGGCTACCTGGGCGCAGCGCCCTCGCTGGTGTGGGTGTCCGGCGTGATGCTCGTCGTGCTGGCTCCGGTGCTCGTGCCTCTGGCGATCTGGATCTATACGCTTGTCTTCGCCTTCTCGTCGCTCTGGTATGCGCACTACGCGCTGGCGGCGCTGCTGCAGCTGCGGGCCGAAAGCGTGCCGGTTGTCGAGGCTGAACCTCCTGTGCTCGAGCCTGCCATGCCGGCGCCGCCGCCAGCTGCGCTGCCGGTGCCACCTGCGAGCAACGAATGAACTTCGGACTCGTCATCGTCGGCGACGAGATTCTTTCGGGCAAGCGCGCCGACAAGCATCTGCCCAAGGTGGTCGAGCTGTTGGCCGAGCGCGGGTTGGCGCTGGCCTGGGCTCGCTACGTCGGCGACGAGCCGGCGCGCATCACTGCCGACCTGCGCGACGCATTCGCCAGCGGCGATGCGGTCTTCTGCTGTGGCGGCATTGGCGCCACGCCGGACGACCACACCCGGCAGTGTGCGGCCGCGGCGCTCGGCAGGCCGCTCGCACTGCACCGCCAAGCCCGCGAGCTGATCCTGGAGCGCGTGCGCCAGATGGCTGCCGAGCAGGGCACCCCGGGCGATGAAGGCCATCCGGACACGCAGCGCAAGCTGCAAATGGGCGTGTTCCCCGACGGCAGCGAGATCATTCCCAACCCGTACAACAAGATCCCGGGCTTCTCGGTGGGCGAGTTGCATTTCGTGCCCGGCTTTCCCGTCATGGCGCACCCGATGATCGAGTGGGTTCTCGACACCCGCTACGCCCACCTGCATAGGCGGGGCGTCTGGCAGGAACGTTCGGTGATCGTCTTCGGCTCGATGGAATCGACGCTGACGCCGCTGATGGAATCCATCGAAGCTGAGTTCCCCGGTGTCAAGGTCTTCAGCCTGCCGAGCGTCGACCACGCCGAGTGGGGCCGCCACATCGAGCTTGGCGTCAAGGGAGAACCGGGTTCGCTCGATGACGCATTCCCCGCGCTGCTGCGTGGATTGGCCCAATACCCCATCCGGCTTGGCCCCGAGTTGGTGCGATAAGCTCGGCATGCGCGCACCATACGGGTGCTCGTCCGTGCGCGCTTTGGGGCGCATGGAGGCAGTCGTGCCCCCTGGCGGATGCACCTTTCCGATGCAGATCTTGTTGTAGACCCTGCCCGAAGGTGGGGCTCTTGGCACGGTTTCTGCTACATTGCCTGCGCATTTTTGAGGCGCCCTGAGCAGCGCGCCTACGATGTCATCCCCCAAACACACCAATAGCGTCCTGCTAGGAGATTCTTGATGGCTGCCAAGACCGTCGCCGACGTGATGAAGATGGTGTCGGAGAACGAAGTCAAGTTCGTCGACTTCCGCTTCACCGACACCCGCGGCAAGGAACAACACGTGTCCGTGCCGGTGTCCGCGTTCGATGAAGACAAGTTTGCGTCGGGCCACGCCTTCGACGGCTCGTCGATCGCCGGCTGGAAGGGCATCGAAGCGTCCGACATGCTGCTGATGCCCGACCCGAACACCGCCAACATCGATCCGTTCTTCGAGGAACCGACCCTGGTTCTCTCCTGCGACGTGATCGAGCCGGGCGATGGCAAGCCCTACGAGCGCGATCCCCGCTCGCTGGCCAAGCGGGCAGAGGCCTATCTGAAGTCGTCCGGCATCGGCGATGCCGCCTTCTTCGGTCCCGAGCCCGAGTTCTTCGTGTTCGACAGCGTGCGCTGGAGCGTCGATATGTCGGGCTCCTCGTGCCACATCGATTCTGAAGAAGCGCCCTGGAGCACGAACAAGGAGTACGAGCACGGCAATCACGGCCATCGTCCCGGCGTGAAGGGCGGCTACTTCCCCGTGCCGCCCATGGATTCGTTCCAGGACATGCGCTCCGAGATGTGTCTGATCCTCGAATCTCTGGGCGTGCCGGTGGAAGTGCATCACCACGAGGTGGCTGCACCGGGCCAGATGGAACTCGGCACCCGGTTCAGCACGCTGGTGCAGCGCGCCGACTGGCTGCAAATTCAGAAGTACGTCATCCACAACGTCGCTCGCGCCTACGGCAAGACCGCGACCTTCATGCCCAAGCCCGTGGTCGGTGACAACGGCTCCGGCATGCATGTGCACCAGTCGGTGTGGAAGGATGGCAAGAACCTGTTCGCCGGCGACGGCTATGCGGGCCTGTCGGAGTTCGCGCTGTTCTACATCGGGGGCATCATCAAGCACGCCCGCGCGTTGAACGCCATCACCAACCCCACCACCAACAGCTACAAGCGCCTGGTGCCGGGCTTCGAGGCGCCGGTGAAGCTGGCCTACAGCTCGCGCAACCGTTCGGCTTCTGTCCGCATCCCGTATGTGCCGAACCCCAAGGGCCGTCGCATCGAGGTGCGCTTCCCGGATCCGCTGTGCAACCCGTACCTGGGCTTCGCCGCCATGCTGATGGCCGGCCTGGATGGCGTGGAAAACAAGATCCACCCCGGCGAGGCAGCGACCAAGGACCTGTACCACCTGCCGCCGGAAGAGGACGCCAAGATCCCGACCGTGTGCCACAGCCTCGACCAGGCGCTCGAGTACCTCGACAACGACCGCACGTTCCTCACTAAGGGCGGCGTGTTCACCGATAGCTACATCGACGCCTACATCGAGCTCAAGATGCAGGAAGTCACGCGCTTCCGCATGACCACGCACCCCATTGAGTTCGACATGTACTACGCCGCGTGACCCTGGTCACGGCCTGCAAAGAAGGACGGCACCCGCCGTCCTTTTTTCATGGATCTCTCGATTCGCGCGCTGGGCGACAATGGGTCATCTGAAGTCCGGGTGACCGCGTTGTGCCTTCAGCTTGCAGGAGTCTTCCCATGTACCGCATCGCTGCCACTTGCTGGGTCGGCTACGCGCTGTTGAGCGCGTCGGCCGTGGCGTGGGCGCAGCAGGCGCGTGAGGTCTATCGCTGCCCGGGCAACCCCGTTCTCTACACCGACACGTTGTCAGCCAAGGAGGCTCGCGAGAAGGGCTGCCGCACGCTGGAGAACACGCCGATCACAGTGGTCGGAGGAACGGCTCCCCGGCCGGCCGCTGCACCGGTGCCTCCGGCCGCCTCCGGCGGGGCACGCAGTCCCAATGAGCGAGTGAGCCCCAGCGAGCAGCGCGCGCGCGACAGCGACGCACGCCGCATCCTCGAAGGCGAGCTCAAGCGCGAGGAGCAGCAACTGGCCGCGCTCCAGAAGGAATACGGCAACGGCGAGCCCGAGCGCCGCGGCGACGAGCGCAATTACCAGAAGTACCTTGACCGCGTGGCGGAGATGAAGGCGGGCATTGCGCGCAAGGAAGCGGACATCGCGGCCATCAAGCGCGAGCTGGCCAAGCTGCCCCAGTGAAGCGCGCTGCGCCGCCGTTTGCGGGCAAGCCTCCCCTCGCCGCACCGAGCGCGTTTGCGGCGCTCGATCATTTGGCGACCATGGTGGCGATCGTGCACATCGATGGCCGCTGTGTGTTCGCCAATGCCGCTTTCGAGCACGTGCTGGGGCTGTCGCGCCGCAGCGTGCTGCGCGGGTCGCTGTTCGATTGGTTCGTCGACCCGCAGGCGTTGCGGGACACCGTGTCCGCAGTGGTTCGCAACGAGTACGCCACCAGCCGGCTGGAAGCGCTGCTGAAACGGCCGTCTTCGGTGCACGCAGAGATGGCACTGCCGGTCCACGTGATCGTCAACCAGGTGGAGCGTGGCGCCGCCATTGATGAGGTGGCCATCGAGATCGTGGAGATCGAGCAGCAGGCCCGGCAGGACCGCGAGGAGCGGGCGCTCGACCAGGTGCAGGCCAACAAGGAGCTGATCCGCAACCTGGCACACGAGATCAGGAACCCGCTGGGTGGCATCCGCGGCGCGGCGCAGCTGCTGGAAATGGAGGTCGGGTCCAAGGCGCTCACCGAGTACACCCAGGTCATCATCCAGGAGGCCGATCGCCTGCAGTTGCTGGTGGACCGGCTGTTGGCGCCCCACCGCAAGCCGCACGTGGTGCGAGACGTGAACATCCATGAGGTGTGCGAGCGAGTGCGCTCGCTGATTCTGGCGGAGTTCCCGCGCGGCTTGGCGGTACAGCGTGACTACGACATCTCCATCCCCGATTTCCGCGGCGATCGCGAACAGCTGATCCAGGCGGTGCTCAATATTGCGCACAACGCGGCGCAGGCGCTTGCCGAGCGCATCGCGGCGGGGGATGCCTGCATCACATTGCGAACCCGCATCGCACGCCAAGTCACGCTGGGCAAACAGCGCTGGCGTCTGGCACTGGAATTGCATATCGAGGACAACGGTCCGGGGATCCCGGAGTCGATCCGTTATCGCGTCTTCTACCCGCTGGTGTCGGGGCGCGACGGTGGGTCGGGTCTGGGTCTCACGCTGGCGCAAACGTTCGTGCAGCAACACCAGGGCACGATCGAGTGCGACAGCGTGCCGGGCAAGACGACATTCAGGATCGTGATTCCGCTGCCATAGGTCGCCAGGCCGAAGTCGACGGATGGCCGGTCGGAGAACAGAATCAGACCGCATCGCCAAGGCAGGGAATGAAGCCCATCTGGATCGTTGACGACGACCAATCCATCCGCTTCGTGCTGGAGAAGGCGCTCGCGCGTGAGAACCTTCCCGTGCGCAGCTTTACCAATGCGCGCGACGTCCTGAACGCGCTGGACGACGAGGCGCCCCAGGTGCTGGTGTCCGACATCCGCATGCCCGGCGGCTCGGGCATCGAGCTGCTGGGCAAGGTGAAGGAGCGCCATCCCGGGCTGCCGGTCATCATCATGACCGCGTATTCCGACCTCGACAGCGCGGTCAGCGCGTTTCAGAGCGGCGCATTCGAGTACCTGCCCAAGCCATTCGACGTGCCTAAGGCGGTGGAGCTGATTCGCCGTGCGGTCGACGAGAGCATGCGCGAGGAAGTGTTCGACAGTGGCTCGGCCGACATGCCCGAAATGCTGGGCCAGGCGCCCGCGATGCAGGACGTGTTCCGCGCCATCGGGCGTCTGAGCCAGAGCATCGTGACCGTACTCATCACCGGCGAGTCGGGCTCGGGCAAGGAATTGGTGGCGCGCGCGTTGCACAAGCACAGCCCGCGCGCCAGTGGGCCGTTCGTGGCCATCAACACCGCTGCCATTCCCAAGGATCTGCTGGAAAGCGAGCTCTTCGGCCATGAGCGCGGCGCCTTCACGGGGGCGCAGACCACCCGGCGGGGTCGCTTCGAGCAGGCTGACGGTGGCACGCTCTTCCTCGACGAGATCGGCGACATGCCGTTCGACCTGCAGACGCGGCTGCTGCGCGTGCTTTCCGACGGGCAGTTCTACCGAGTGGGCGGCCACAACCCTCTGCGCAGCAACGTGCGCGTGATCGCGGCGACACACCAGAACCTGGAAGAGCGCGTGAAGCAGGGGGCGTTCCGCGAGGACCTGTTCCACCGCTTGAATGTGATCCGCCTGCGGCTGCCCGCGCTGCGCGAGCGCTGCGAGGACGTGCCGGCCCTGACCCGCTTCTTTTTGCAAAAGAGCGCCAAGGAACTGGGCGTCGAGGCCAAGCGCATCACCGAGGCGGCGCTGGCGCGGCTGATGAAGTTCGACTTCCCCGGCAACGTGCGCCAGCTGGAGAACATCTGCCACTGGCTCACCGTGATGGCGCCTGCCCAGGTGATCGAGGCCAAGGATCTGCCGCCCGAACTGCTGGGCGACGAGTTAGCTGCCGTGACGCCTTCCGCCACGGCGGTGGATGCCGCACAGCCGGGCGAGCTGCCCTTGCGTGCCGGGTCGCCGCTGCCTGCGGCTTCTGCGGCCACGTCGCCTGCCGCTGCCGAGGCGCTTCCTGTGGCGGAGCCTTCAAGCTGGCTGGCCGATCTCGAGCGCGAATCGCGCAGCATGCTTCAGTCCGGCCAGCCGGAAGTTTGGGACAGCCTCACGCGCAAGTTCGAGGCGCAGCTTATCCACACCGCGCTGGAGGTGACGCGCGGCCGCCGCATCGAAGCGGCGCAGAGGTTGGGCATCGGGCGCAACACCATCACCCGCAAGATCCAGGAACTGGGCCTGGACGACTGAGGCGGTGCCTTGCGTGCGCATTCCATTCATCGCGGACACCCATTCCAGGCTGATCGCGGACAGCGTTC
>CBFHAS010000089.1:0-18282 GCA_965653625.1 uncultured Burkholderiaceae bacterium
CGCCCTCTGCGGCTCGGTTCGATAGTCTATCCATATTTACGGATAAGCTCTAAGGCTGCAGGTGCGCGATGTCAAACTGCTCCAGGACGCTGCGCTGGAACTGGCGGTGCTGTTCCCACAACACGCCGGCCTGCCCCGTGTGCTGATCGGCCGCCGCGTCATCGCCCAGCAGGCGCCACACCTGCCCCAGGCGGCCGTGCGCCGTGGCGCGGTCGTCCAGGTGCATGCTTTCATCGATGCCCGAGGCTGCATCGTGGGCGGCGTTCAGCGCCCCGGCAGAGTCGCCGACATGCCAGCGACACCACGCCATGTCGGCCAGCCAGGTCGGTGTCATGCGGGCCAGGCCTTGCTGCCGGGCGTCATCCAGGTGTCGCTCGTACAGCGCGATGGCCTGGGCATACTGACCCAGGACAGAAGCCAGAGTGGCCCGCTGAACCGGCACGAGTGCGTCGAGCGACTGCGTGCCGATCCATTCGTCGAAGTTCGCGATGCTTTCGTATCCGACTGCGGCTTGTCGGGCATCAGCCAGCGCGTCGCCGCCGAACACAGCCGCCTGCAGTGCGTGGTGGGCTCGGTGGGAGCTGATGTTGTAGTTCAGCGCGCTCAGCGCGGTTTCGTCGCCGTCCAGCGTGGCGTGCTCGCGGGCGCGCGCGTACCAGGGCTGGGCCCGGTCCATGCGCTCGCAGAAGTGGTAGCCCAGCGCCATGACCATGCAGGCCCGCGAGCGGGCGGCGTGCTGATCGGGGGCCGCGTTCTTCAGGGCCAGTGAGACGTTGCGCAGCATGTCGTCGATGTCGTCGGCCAGGTAGTCCATCTGCGCGAGCCAGGCGGAGCTCAGCGCATGCATGGGCAGCAGGCCCGCTGCCGCGCTCAACGCCTGGGCGCGCTTCATCTTGTCGCGCGCGCCCGCCGAGAGATTGGTGAAGTGCAGCACCCAGCCTTCCGCCATCGCAATCCATGCGCTCACCGCAGGGTGTGGGTGGGGATCGAACTGCGTATGCAGGGCCACGATATCGGCCTTGGCGCGCTCGAAATGACCAAGCCTTGCGAGGAACCCGGCGCGCTCCGCCCGAAGGCAGGCCGCTTCGATTGGATTGCGCGAGCGTGCGAGCGCGGCCTCCACCCGCGTCAGCAGGCGCGACTTCGGCTGCTTCATGAGGTCAGGCGCTGCAGCGCCTCCCGGTACTTGGCGGCCGTCTTCTCGACCACTTCGGCCGGCAGGGACGGCGCGGGTGGCGTCTTGGCCCAGGGCGTGCCGTTCACCGTGGCTTGCTCCAGCCAGTCGCGCACGAACTGCTTGTCGTAGCTGGGCGGGTTGCGGCCCTCGCGGTAGGCCGCTTCGTAGCCTTCCACCGGCCAGAAGCGGGAGGAATCGGGCGTGAGCACCTCGTCCATCAGGACCAGCGTGCCGTCATTGTCGAGCCCGAACTCGAACTTGGTGTCCGCGATGATGATGCCCTTGGTGAGTGCGAACTCCGCTGCGCTGGTGTACAGGCGAATTGAGGTGTCGCGCACCTTTTCGGCGAGGTCAGCGCCGACGATCTCGCACATGCGCGTGAAGGAGATGTTCTCGTCGTGTTCCCCCATCTCGGCTTTCGTGGCTGGCGTGAAGATGGGCTCCGGCAGCCGGCTCGCGTTCTTCAGTCCAGCTGGCAAGGCCACGCCGCACACCGACTGGCTCTGGCGGTACTCGGTCCATCCGCTGCCTGCGAGGTAGCCGCGCACCACCGCTTCGACAGGCAATCCCCTCAGCCGTTTGACGAGCATCGAGCGGCCTCGCACCTGCTGCCGCTCATCGGCGCGCACCACGCTTTCCGGGTCTTCACCGGTGAGGTGATTGGGGACGATGTGCGCAAGCCGGTCGAACCAGAACAGCGCCATCTGTGTGAGTAGCTCACCTTTGCCGGGGATCGGTTCGCCCATCACGACATCGAAGGCGCTGAGCCGGTCCGTGGCCACCATGAGCAGGCGGTCTTCGCCGACCGCGTAGTTGTCGCGGACCTTGCCGCGGGCCAGCAAAGGCAGCGAGGCGATGGTGGAGCTTAGCAAGGCGGACGTCATGTGTTGCGGCGCCGCGGCGGCGCCCTCCCTATGTGTGGCGGGATGCAATTGTAGTAAGCCGGTTTTGCGCCTTTGCCCTGCGATCCGGCAGGGGCCGGCATGAAAAAAGGCGCCTCGGGCGCCCTGGTTGCGAGGCCGGGAAGGCCTATGCATTCACCTGCTGGGCGAGTTCGCCCTTCGTGTAGCGCTGGGCGTACACCGTCAGCGGCTCGGGCTTGATCTTGCTCGCCTGACCTTCGCAGCCGAACTGCTGATAGCGCTGCTTGCATATCTGCCTGGCCGCCTCGCGCGCGGGCTTGAGGTAGTCGCGCGGGTCGAACTTCTCCGGGTTTTCGGCGAAGAACCGCCGGATGGCGCCCGTCATCGCGAGCCGTATGTCGGTGTCGATGTTGATCTTGCGCACGCCATGCTTGATGGCTTCCTGGATCTCGCTCACGGGCACGCCGTAGGTTTCCTTCATCTTGCCGCCGTACTGGCGGATCTGCTCCAGCAGATCCTGAGGCACGCTGCTGGAGCCGTGCATCACCAGGTGCGTGTTGGGAATGCGCTTGTGGATTTCCTTGATGCGGCCGATTGCGAGGATGTCGCCCGTGGGCTTGCGGCTGAACTTGTAGGCGCCGTGGCTGGTGCCGATGGCGATCGCCAGCGCATCCAATTGCGTGCGCTTGACGAAATCGGCAGCCTGCTCGGGATCGGTGAGCAACTGATCACGCGTCATGGTGGCTTCAGTGCCGTGGCCGTCTTCCTTGTCGCCGCGCATGGTTTCCAGCGAGCCGAGGCAGCCCAGTTCGCCTTCGACCGTGACGCCGAGCTTGTGCGCCAAGTCCACCACCTTCCGGGTGACCTCGACGTTGTAGTCATAGCTGGCGATGGTCTTGCCGTCGGCCTCCAGCGAGCCGTCCATCATGACTGAGCTGAAGCCCAGGTCGATGGCGCCGCGGCACACATCGGGGCTCTGGCCGTGGTCCTGGTGCATCACTAGCGGGATGTTCGGATAGGCCTCCAGCGCGGCCTGGATCAGGTGCTTGATGAAGGATTCGCCCGCGTACTTGCGGGCACCTGCGCTGGCTTGAAGAATGACCGGTGCCCCCACCTCCTCGGCGGCCGACATCACGGCTTGCACCTGCTCGAGGTTGTTCACGTTGAAGGCCGGAATGCCGTAGTCGTGTTCGGCGGCATGGTCCAGCAGCTGGCGCATGGTGACGATTGGCATGGTGATGTCCCAGAGTGGATGGAAAGCTGCAGGGGCCCGTGGCGCTATGCAGCGCGACCCCCCGTAACTAAAGGATTTTATCGAGGCGAACTTCACGAATTGCACCGGCAAGCACGCCCAGGCAGGGGTTTTCTTGCTGCGCACACCGCGCAGGCGGGTCCTTCAGATCCGCCGAACTGTGGTGCCAGCCGCCCGCTTTTCCCCGGGTGCGCGCCACGCAAGCGGCTTCACACTGCGTCTCCCTTTCGTCACGGGAGACGTCGGATGGCTCGCCTGGACTTGAACGCGCTCACGCTGTGGATCACTGCAGCAGCCATGCATCACCCGGACTCGCTGGCCGACCATGTGGCCGAGCGCCTGCACATCACACGGCGCACGGCGCAGCGGGCCTTGTCGCGGCTGGTCGCGTTGCAGTGGCTGGAGCGCAGTGGCACAGCCCGCAGGCCGAGTTTCAGGCCTGGGCTGCTACGCCAGGCGGTGCAACGCTATGAACTGCAGGGTCTGGAAGAAGATGTGCCCTGGACGCGCGATTTCGCCCCTTTCTTCGCCGTGCCACCCCATGTGCAGCGCATGGCTCAGCATGCGTTCTGCGAACTGGTCAACAACGCGGTGGACCACAGCGAAGGCACCAGCGTCACCCTTTCGATGCGCCAGACGCCGTCGCAACTTCAGTTGCTGGTGTCCGACGATGGGCGCGGGCTGTTCGACAAGCTTCACGAGGCATTCGCGCTCGACGATCCTTCGCTGGCGATGCTCGAGCTGAGCAAGGGCCGGCTGACCAGCCAGCCTCAGCGGCACACTGGACGCGGCCTATTTTTCACCTCGCGGCTGGCCGACGTGCTGGATCTGCACGCCAACGCCCAGGCGTTCCAGCGCCGAGGCTGGGAAGGCGGCTCCTGGCATCCCGGGCGGGCGCTCAAGCAGCGTGGCACGTCGGTCTACGTGGCCATCGCGCTCGACACACGCCGCACGCTCGAATCCGTGCTGCAGGCGCATAGTTGCGATGGCTCTGGCGTGGAGCTGGACAGCACGGCCGTGCCTTTGCGGTTGGTCACTGGCCCGCACACCGGCCTGGAATCGCGTGCGCAGGCGCGGCGCATGGTCGCGCGTCTGCATGAGTTTCGCCGTGCCGAGATCGACTTTTCAGGGGTCGACTCGGTCGGCCACGCCTTCGTCGACGAGATCTTTCGCGTCACGGCAGCGCTCGAACCCGGGGTCGAGTTGGTGCCGGTCAATATGACGCCGCAGGTGGCGCGGCTGGTGGAGAGCGTGCGACGAGCCTGAGCGTCCGCGGCCCGCGCCGTCAGTTCATGCGCTCGGCGTGGTAGCCGTGGGCGTGGGCCGCGGCCAGGATCTCTTCAATGTGCGCCGCGCCGCGCGTATGCACCACCACGTCGATCTGCGCGCGCTCCACCGACAGCGAGCTGAACGCGCGCTGGTGCTGTACCTCGGCGATATTGGCGCTCAGCTTGCCGAGCAATGAAGCCACATCGGCCAGCGCGCCCGGCACGTCGCGCACGTCGAAGCGCAGTCGTGCGAGGCGGCCCGACTTCACCATGCCGCGCTGGATGATCTCGGCCAGCACCAGCGGTTCGATGTTGCCGCCCGACAGCACCAGCCCGACCTTGCGTCCAGCGAAGCGCTTGCGATGGCGCAGCAGTGCCGCCAGTCCCACGGCGCCGGCACCTTCGACCACGGTCTTCTCGATCTCCAGCAGCATGACGATAGCCTGCTCGATCTCATCTTCGGCCACCAACAGCACGTCGTTGACCCGCTCGCGGATGATGGGCAGCGTGAGTGATCCGGGCAGCCGCACGGCGATGCCGTCGGCAATGGTGGCCTGCGCGCAGGTGCTCTGCCGGCCCTGCATCGCGTCCCACACCGCGGGGAAGCGTTCGGTCTGCACGCCCACCACCTGGATGTCCGGCCGCATCGCGCGCGCCGCAGTGGCCATGCCGGAAATCATCCCGCCACCCCCGATGGCGACCACCAGTGTGTCGATGGCCGGCTGCTCGGCGAGCATCTCCAGCGCGATGGTGCCTTGTCCCGCGGCCACCGCAAGATCATCGAAGGGGTGCACGACCGTGAGTGCCTGGTCCTTCGCGAATTGCAGACCGAAGGCCCGGGCGTCGTCGAAGGTGTCGCCTTCGAGCACGACCGTGGCGCCGAAGCGCCGCGTGTTCTCAACTTTCACCGAGGGGGCAAAGCGCGGCATGATGATCGTGGCCGGGATGCTCAGCCGCTGGGCGTGATAGGCGACACCCTGCGCATGGTTGCCGGCGGACACTGCAAGAACGCCGCGCGCCCGTTCTCCGGCGTCCAGCTGAACGAGCTTGTTAAAAGCGCCGCGCTCCTTGAACGAGGCGGTGAACTGCAGGTTCTCGAATTTCAGGAACACCTCGCAGCCAGCGATTTCAGACAGCGTGCGAGACGGTACGCAGGGCGTGTCCAGAACTTGGCCGCGCAGACGTTCGGCCGCCGCCCGGACGTCGGCGGCGGTCAGGGCCTTGTGACCGCGCCGCGCTTCAACCGACACGGCACACCTTCAGCATGTTGGTGCCACCCGGGTAGCCCATGGGCTCCCCGCAGGTGATGGCATAGGTGTCGCCCGGCTTGAGCACGCCGCGCTCGACCAGCAACGCTTCGGCGCGCGCGAGCGCTTCGTCGCGGTCGGTGTAGTTGGGCATGATGAGTGGCGTGACGTTGCGGTACAGCGCCATCCTGCGCTGGCTCACCAACTGCGCGGTCAGACCGTAGATGGGCACCTTGATCTTGTGCCGGCTCATCCACAGCGCGGTGGAACCCGATTCGGTAAGCGCCAGGATGGCCTTGCAGCCCAGATGGTGGGCGGTAAAGAGCGCGCCCATGGCGATGGACTGGTCGATGCGGCCGAAGCGCTTGTTGGTGAAGTCGGAATCCAGCGACACGTCCTCGGCACGCTCGGCCTCCAGCGCGATGGCCGCCATCTGCTCGATGGTCTCGACCGGGTAGCGCCCCGCGGCCGTCTCCGCCGAGAGCATGACGGCGTCGGTGCCGTCGAGCACGGCGTTGGCCACGTCGCTCACTTCGGCGCGCGTGGGGACCGGGTTCACAATCATCGACTCCATCATCTGCGTCGCGGTGATGACCACCTTGTCCATCTCGCGCGCCATGCGGATCATGCGTTTTTGCAGCGCGGGCACGGCGGCGTTGCCGACCTCCACCGCGAGATCGCCGCGCGCGACCATGATGCCGTCGCTCGCCTTCAGGATGGATTCGAGCACCGGGATCGCCTCGCTGCGCTCGATCTTGGCGATCATGCCGGGCTTGTGGCGCCATGCCTCGCCGGCCACGTTGGCCAGCTGTCGCGCCATCTCCATATCAGTGGAGTTCTTGGGGAAGCTCACCGCGAGGTATTCGCACTGGAAGCTCATCGCTGTCTTGATGTCTTCCATGTCCTTGGCGGTCAGCGCCGGCGCGGTCAGCCCGCCACCCGCCTTGTTGATGCCCTTGTTGTTGGACAGCTCGCCGCCCACGACCACAGTGGTGTGTACCTCGTCACCGCGCACCGCGTCCACCGTGAGCTTGAGCAGGCCGTCGTTGAGGAGCAGCGTGTCGCCGGGCTTCACGTCGCGCGGCAGTTCCTTGTAGTCCAGGCCCACACGCTCCTGGGTGCCGAGCGTGGTGGAGGCCGCGTCGAGCATGAAGCGCTGGCCGGGCTCAAGCACCGTCTTGCCGCCTTCAAACTTGCCAACGCGAATCTTCGGGCCCTGCAGGTCAGCCATGATGGCGACCTCCTTGCCCGCGGCCTTTGCCACCTCGCGCACCAGCGCCGCGCGTTCGATGTGGTCTTGCGCCTTGCCGTGCGAGAAGTTCAGCCTCACCACGTCGACGCCCCCGCGGATCATCTGGGCCAGCACGTCCGGGGAACTGGAAGCGGGCCCAAGGGTGGCGACGATCTTGGTGGCGCGGGCCATGCGTTCTCCTGTGAGCTATGAATCGGCCGATTATGGTTGCCGGCGCTGCCGGCCGATCACCCGTGCGAGCTCATCCCGCCGCCCGTTTTTGAAGGATCTCGAACGCCGGCAGCGTCTTGCCCTCGAGCACCTCGAGGAAGGCGCCGCCGCCGGTGGAGATGTAGCCCACGTCCTTTTCGATGCCGTACTTGGCGATGGCCGCCAGCGTGTCCCCGCCCCCCGCGATGCTGAAGGCGCTCGACTGCGCGATGGCGCGAGCGATGGCTTCCGTGCCCTTCGCGAAGGCATCGAACTCGAACACGCCGACCGGTCCGTTCCAGACAATGGTGCCCGCGGTCTTCAGTTGCACGGCAAGCTGAGCGGCAGTCTTCGGGCCGATGTCGAGGATCATGTCATCGGCCGCCACATCGCTGGCCGCCTTCACAGTGGCTGGCGCGTCGGCGGCGAAGCTCTTCGCGGTCACTACATCTACAGGGATGGGCACAGCGGCGCCGCGCAACTTCATTGCCTCGATCACCGTCTTGGCCTGGTCGACCAGGTCGGCCTCGGCCAGCGACTTGCCAATGGGCAGCCCGGCGGCCAGCATGAACGTGTTGGCGATGCCGCCGCCGACGATGAGCTGATCGACGTTCTTCGCCAGCGATTGCAAGATGGTGAGCTTGGTGCTGACCTTGCTGCCGGCCACGATGGCCACCAGCGGGCGCTTCGGGTTGGCCAGCGCGCGCGAAATGGCGTCGATCTCCGCCGCCAGCAGCGGGCCGGCGCAGGCGATCTTGGCGAACTGCGCGATGCCGTAGGTCGAGGCCTCCGCCCGGTGCGCGGTGCCGAACGCGTCATGCACGAAGATGTCGGTGAGAGCCGCCATCTTGCACGCCAACTCCTCGCTGTTTTTCTTCTCGCCCTTGTTGACGCGGCAGTTCTCCAGCAACAGCAGCTGGCCCGCCGCCACCTGCACGCCATCGACCCAGTTCGCCACCAGCGGCACCTCGCGTCCCAGCAGCTCGCCCATGCGGCGCGCTACCGGCGCCAGCGAGTCCTCGGGCTTGAGCTCGCCTTCGGTGGGCCGCCCCAGATGCGAAGTCACCATGACGGCCGCGCCGGCCTTGAGCGCCATCTGGATGCACGGCATGGAGGCACGGATGCGGGTGTCTTCGGTGATGCGGCCGGCATCATCGATGGGTACGTTGAGGTCGGCGCGAATGAACACGCGCTGGCCCTGGACCTTGCCCTGGGCTACCAGTTCTTCGAAGCGGAGGACGTTCATGGGAGTCGGCAGGTGGAGTGCAATCCGCCGATTCTAGAGACGGCCGCCCGGCGGGCCGGCCGCCCATGGAATGCCTCCGGCCGCCCCGAGCTACCAGCCCAACCCCAGCCGCAGCGGCACCAGTACCGCCATGCCCGTCAGGATGGTGCCCAGGATGCCCCGGCGCCAGAAGAAATAGGCGCCGCCCGCGGCCACGGCGAAAAGTCGGGCGTCCTTCCAGGTGTCGATGAGATGGCCGTGCGCTATCAGCACCTCCGGCACTATGACGGCCGCCAACGCGGCGAGCGGCGCGTAGCGCAAGCCCCGCTGCACCCAATCGGGCAGCATGAGTTCGCGCGTGGACAGCAGGAAGAACGAGCGCGTAAATAGCGTGATCAGGCCCAGCCCGACGATGGTGATGAAGGCTTCCCAGCCGCTCATGCCCCGGACCCGTCGGAGCGCGCGGAAGTCTCGCCGGGCGGCGTTTGGCGGTCGACTGAAAGCACCCGGCGCAGGCGCCGGCCGGCGTCTCCACCGCCGTCCATCAGCAGGCCGACGCACACCGCCGCAGCGACCGCCACCACGATGTGCAGCTTGAAGGGCAACGAGAACGCGGCAACCGCTGCAGCGCCGGCCACCACGGCCGCCAAAGTCGTCGCGCGGTCGGACAGCAGTGAGCAAGTCAAGCCCAGCAAGGCGAGCACGCCGGCGAAGCCCAGACCCCACTCGGTGGGAATCACATCGGCGAGCACGATGCCGGCGACCGATGGGAACTGCCACGCCGCCCAGTTCACGGCGCTGCCGCCCAGGAAATATTCGATCTGTCCCTCGCCATCGCGCGGCTCCTGGAATCGCCTCATGAAGAGGACGTAAATCAGGTCAGCGGCGATGAACCCGAGCGCCACCCGCCGCCCGAGCGAAAAGCGCTGGAAGAACGGCCGCCACTGCGCGCTGAAGATGACAAAGCGCAAGTTCACGCACAGAGCGGTCGCCCAGACGACCCACATCGGCGCGCCGGCTGCCATGAGCGGAATCGCGGCCAACTGCGCGCTGCCGGCAAAGACCAACAGGCTCATGAAGAGCGCCATGGGCACCGACAGTCCAGCCTTCACCATCGCTACGCCGGTGACTAGGCCCCAGGCGGCGATGCCCAAGCTCACCGACGACATGTCGCGTGCACCGTGGCGAAACTCCGGATGCCGCCACGCGGCGCAAACAGACTTCATCAGCGGATTGTGGGTGACCCGCGAGACCCTGCCGCGGCGAGCTGGATCAGGAAGGCCTCGCGTCTCGCAGACGCGACTTCGTGGTCGGCTTGTCGGCATCGGGCAGTTCGGGCCCGGCCCCCTTGGCCTCGGCGTCCTGATCGGCGGCTTTGGGGTCAGCGTGTTCTGTGCCCGCCCCTCTGAACCTGGACTTGGACTCATTCGTTGATTTCGATTCTTGCGACGCCACGATCACGGGTGTCACAGTTTCGAGCTTGTTCTCGCGCATGTAGTCGTTCATCTCCAGCCAGCCGGCGAAGATAGCGGCCTTTCCCACGCGGCGGTTGAGCGTGTAGCAGTCCTCGATGGCTCGTCCGGCTTGGCGGCAAGCCGCCCCGATGGCTTTGCCTTCCGCCTCGCGGGCGGCGGCCACCTGCTCGGGCGATTCAATACCCAGCATGTCGCAGCCGGTGAGCAGAGTGGCGACGAGTGCCAGGGACAGGGCGAGGCGCGGCATGGGGCGGGCGAAGTGCTGCCTGCGATATCGGCGCAGGTCCCGCCGACTTGAATGCCGCGCGCCGGTTGGGGGCCGTGTCTCAGCGCACCATGGCGAGCAGGCGCTCCACGCGTTCCTCGGTCGACGGGTGCGTGGAGAACAGGCCCCGCAGCCCGCCGCCGGACAGCGGGTTCATGATCATCATCTGCGCAGTCTCGGGGTGCCGTTCGGCGGTTTCCATCGGCAGCCCCTGGGCATAGCGGTGAATCTTCTGCAGCGCAGATGCCAGTGCCTGCGGGTCCCCGGAAATCTCGGCTCCGCCGCGGTCGGCCTCGAACTCGCGGGCGCGGCTGATGGCCATCTGGATCAGGCTGGCCGCAATCGGGGCGAGCATCATCACCAGGATGCTCACAATGGGGTTGGACGGCCGGCCCTCGCTGTCGCGGCCGCCGAACAGCATGGCGAAGTTCGCCAGCATGCCGATGGCACCTGCCATCGTCGCGCTGATGGTGCTGATGAGGATGTCGCGGTGCTTGACGTGTGCCAACTCGTGCGCCATGACTCCGCGGAGCTCGCGATCCGACAGTACGCGAAGGATGCCGGTCGTGGCGGCGACGGCGGCGTTTTGCGGGTTGCGGCCGGTGGCAAACGCGTTGGGTGCGTTCTCCTCGATGAGGTACACGCGCGGCATGGGAAGCTGAGCGCGCTGGGCCAGTTCACGCACCATGCGGTAGAACTGCGGTGCGGTGCTCTCGTCAACTTCCTGCGCGTTGTACATGCGCAGCACCAGCCTGTCTGAAAACCAGTAGCTGAAAAAGTTCATTGCGACGGCCAAACCCAGCGCCAGCATCATGCCAACGCGCCCGCCCATCACGGCGCCAATCGCCATGAACAAGGCCGTGATGGCCGCCATCAAGACGGCTGTCTTGAACAGGTTGAACATGGGGTCCAAGCTCCAGGTGGTTGTCTTACGCAGCCATCAGATGATGGCTGGCGCGGCGAGTTCAATCGGCGATTGAAAACTCAGCCGGCGAAGCGGCAACCGCTGAGTACGGCGCGGCCTTGCAGGAACTCGCGTGCGCTAAGCCGCCGGCCGCCCGCGCGCTGAAGCTCCAGGAGGCGCAGCGCGCCTTGCCCGCAGGCGACGACCAAGTTATCACCGTCGGAAGTCAGGATGGTGCCCGGCGTGCTGCTGCCGGCTACCACGGCGCCGCGCCAGATCTTGACCGCTTCACCGTCCAGTTTGGTGCCGGCACCCGGGAAAGGGTCGAACGCCCGCATGCGGCGCTCGATCACGGCGGCCGGCTGCGTCCAATCGATGGTGGCCTCGGCCTTGTCGATCTTGTGCGCGTAGGTCACGCCCTCGGCTGGCTGACGTGTGGGCTTCAAATTCCCGCAGGCGGCCAGTTCCAGGGACTCGACGATGAGTCGGCCGCCGAGCGCGGCGAGTCGGTCGTGTAGGGCGCCGGTGGTGTCATCAGTCCGGATGTCCACCGGCTCGACCAGCAGCATGTCGCCCGTGTCCAGGCCCTGGTCCATCTGCATGATGGTGATGCCGGTTTTCTCATCCCCAGCCTCGATGGCGCGGTGGATGGGTGCCGCACCGCGCCAGCGGGGAAGCAGCGATGCGTGGATATTGATGCACCCCAAACGCGGCAAGGCCAGCACCCAGGCGGGCAGGATGAGGCCGTAGGCGGCCACGACCATGACGTCAGGGCGTGCTTCGGTCAGCGTCGCGCGCGCTGCCACTGCGTCTTGGGTGTACCTGCCGTCGAGCCGCAGGCTGCGCGGTTGCGACACCGCCAAGCTGTGGGCCAGTGCGAAACCCTTTACCGGCGAGGGCTGCAGCTTCAGGCCACGGCCGGCCGGTCGATCCGGCTGCGTCAGCACGAGCGGGATCTCGAAGCCCGCTGCATGGAGCCGTGCCAGCGCAACGTGCGCGAACTCGGGCGTGCCAGCGAAAACGACCCGCACGCCGGCACTAGACATGCTGCTCTTCGCGCGCCTTCTTCAGCATCTTCGTCTTGATGCGGTCGCGCTTGAGCGAGCTTAGGTACTCCACGAACACCTTACCGACCAAGTGGTCCAACTCGTGTTGAACACAGATCGAC
Organism: uncultured Burkholderiaceae bacterium; assembly: GCA_965653625.1. GTDB lineage: Bacteria > Pseudomonadota > Gammaproteobacteria > Burkholderiales > Burkholderiaceae_C > Albitalea. The sequence continues at coordinate 12,286 of CBFHAS010000089.1, forward strand.
AGAAGCCCCTCGGCATCGAACTCATAAACCTCGCCATCGCGACCGAGCGCGCGCACGGTGACCCGCGCGTGGCGACGGACTTTGTCGTAAACCAGCGGCACCGACAGGCAGCCCTCGTCGGCAAAGGTCATCTCATCGCTGCGAGCCAGGATCGCCGGGTTGATCAATACCTTCGGGTCATCGCGAGCCTCCGAGGTGTCAATGACGATGACACGCTCGTGCACGTCCACCTGGGTCGCGGCCAAGCCTACGCCGTCGGCCGCATACATGGTTTCAAGCATGTCGTCGACGAGTTGGCGGATGCGTTCGTCCACTTCCTTCACCGGCTTGGCGACGGTTTGCAAGCGGGGATCGGGGTAACGCAGGATGGAAAGCTTGGCCATGGGTGGTCGGTGGAGTGTCGGTTGGCCTGCCGGCCCGCAAACGGTGGAGGCTTTGCAACGTGCGTCGGCGTGACGAGTCTCACGCGGCGTGTCGCCTCAGGCCACTTTCGTTGCGATATCAAGGGTTTACGGGCAGAATCTATACGACTGAATGAACAATTTTCGCCGAAGAGCGGCCCATCCCGGAACCGCCGGTGGAACAACCCTACGGCAAAACCATCCCGCGAGAGGCCGCTCCCCTGTCGCGTCCGGAGACCCTCACTGATGACGCGTCGCATCCGCCCCGCCCCTCACGCCCGCCTGGCCGCCGGGCTCCTGCTGGGCGCCTCTCTCGCCGGCACTGCTTTCGCCGCCGAACCCAAGTTTCCCATCACTACGCAGCAGCGCAGCACTGCACAAAAGGTGGCCGAGGCCGGCGTGCCTTTGTCCGAGCTGGCCGAAAATGCGCCCGATTCGTATACCGTCAAGCGAGGCGACACGCTGTGGGCCATCTCCGGCGTATTCCTGCGCACTCCTTGGCGTTGGCCCGAGCTCTGGGGCATGAATCTGGAGCAGATCCGCAACCCGCATCTCATCTATCCGGGGCAGATCCTGTTCCTCGAGAAGTCCGGCGGCCGTGCGCGTCTGCGCCTGGGCCAGCCAGTCGACAACGGCATGATCCGGCTGTCGCCGCGCGTGCGCGCTACTCCACTTGATAGCGACGCCATTCCTTCTATTCCGCTGCACCTCATCGAGCCCTTCCTCAACGAAGCGGTGATCTTCCAGACGAACGAGCTTGCGATGGCGCCGCGCATCGTCGCCACACAGGAAGGCCGCGTGCTGCTCTCCCGTGGCGACACGGCATACGTGCGCGGCGAGCTGGGCGGAAAGGCAGCCTTCCGCATCTTCCGCGAGCCGAAGCCGCTAAAGGACCCGACCACCGGCGAGCTGCTGGGCTACGAAGCGGTTTACGTAGGCTCGGCCGAATCCGTGCGTCCCGGCGAGACGCGGGACGGCACGGATGGCAAGCCTGAGATCATTCCCGCCACTTTCACCATCACCAGCATCCGCCAGGAGGCCAACGTAGGCGATCGGCTGGCGCCGGTGCCGGAGCGCGAGTTCAGCAATTACGCGCCGCACGCACCTTCATCGCCCATGTCCGGGCAGATCGCCTCGTTGTACGGCGATGCGCTCACCGCTGGCCAAAACCAAATCGTTTCCCTGAACCGGGGCGCACGCGATGGTGTAGAGCGCGGCCATGTGTTCGCGCTGTGGCGCGCCGGCGAGAAGGTGATCGATCGCACCGATCCTTCGAAGCCGACCATCAAGCTTCCCGATGAGCGGCATGGCATGCTCTTTGTTTTCCGTGTCTTCGACCGCATGTCCTACGCCCTGATCCTGTCGGTGAAGGATCCAGTCAAGCCGGGCGACCGCTTCACCCAGCCTTGATTTGCAACGGGCCGTCGTGATCGAGCGCGACGAACTCGCCGCCTGGCTCACCCTGCTTGAAACGCCGCGGGTCGGTCGCGAATCCGCGCGCAAGCTGCTGGCTGCCTTCGGGTCGCCCCAAGCGGCTGTGGCTGCGTCGGTGGCCGCGCGCCGCAAGGTTGTCGGCGCTGCTGCTGCGGAGGCGCTGGGTTCGTCGCCCGAGACGCTGATGACTCTCATCGCCGCGACCGCGCAGTGGCTGGCTGAAGAGTCGGAGCCGCCGCGACGTGTCATTACTCTTGGCGACTCGTTGTACCCAGACACGTTGCTGCAAACGGCAGACCCGCCGCTGCTGCTGTACGCGCAAGGGCGCTTAGAACTGTTGCAGCGACCGGCCATTGCCATCGTCGGTAGCCGCAATCCGACGGCGCAGGGCCGCGACAACGCACGCGCCTTCGCCGCAGCGCTGAGCGGCGCCGGACTGACGGTGGTTTCGGGTCTGGCGTTGGGCATCGACGGCGCAGCGCACGAAGGCGCGCTGCAAAGCTGCGGGAGCACGATCGCCATCGTGGGCACGGGGCTCGACCGCGTCTATCCGCGCCAGCATCACTCGCTGGCGCACCGCATTGCCCGCGAAGGCCTGATGCTCAGCGAGTACGCGCTCGGCACTCCGCCCGTCGCGGCGAACTTTCCCTTGCGCAACCGCGTCATTTCGGGGCTTGCGCAGGGTGTTTTGGTGGTGGAGGCAGCGCTGAAGTCCGGTTCGCTCATCACCGCCCGGCTGGCCGCCGAAGCCGGGCGCGAGGTGTTCGCCATTCCAGGTTCCATCCATTCGCCACAGTCTCGCGGGTGCCATGCCATCATCAGGCAAGGGGCCAAGTTGGTGGATAGTGCGCAAGACATCCTGGAAGAGCTGCGCCCTGGCCATGCGCAAAGTGCAGGCCAGCAGTCGCTCGCGCCAGAGCCGGCTGCCGCCATCAATCCGCTGCTGGAGGCCATGGGATATGACCCGGTGTCGCTTGATGCCCTTGTGGCTCGAACCGGCTCGCCACCCCACGAACTGAATGCGCGCCTTCTGGAGTTGGAGTTGGCCGGACGCGTGGCGCGGCTTCCGGGTCAGCTCTTCCAGCGCGTTGCATCCGCTTGAAGCCTCTCCTGCGGGGGCTGCAATCTTCGCGTCGAAGCCGCAGAAGGAAGCGATGTTTTTGCATCTGGTCCACGGATGTCGCTGGGGTATAGTGGTTCGCATGTTCGACGTGCTCGTCTACCTGTACGAAAACTACTGGCGGCCCGACGCCTGTCCCGATCATGCCCAATTGACGCGCAAGCTATCCGCCGTCGGCTTTGAGTCCGAGGAGATCCTTGAAGCGCTCACTTGGCTGGACGGGTTGGCAGGTACCGCAGAGTCCTACGTAGGGGAACAGAACGCGAGCAGTGTGCGGGTGTATTCCCCGGCCGAGCAGGAACGGCTCGGTGACGCCTCCATCGGATTCATCAGCTTCCTTGAATCTGCCGGTGTGCTCCCTCCGGCCATGCGCGAGATGGTGATCGACAGGGCCAGCGCCATCTCGGGCGGGCCGCTGGACCTTGAAGACATGAAGATCATCGTGCTCATGGTCTTTTGGAGTCTTGGCGAAGAGCCCGATGCGTTGATCCTCGACGAACTGTTCGTCGACGAGCAGGATCGCCTGATCCACTGAGGGGCCGTCGGCGACGATAGTCCCCGAGGCACGAAGCCCACGCAACGCACGACATGCGGCGCTCTCCTCAAGCCGGGGGTGCCGGCGTGAAGTTGTCGCTTCTACGATGCAGGCGACGGTGGTGCGGCGAGCGAGGGAACCCGTGCCGAGCAGCCCGGCAGTGATCGTGCCGGCACCGTCTCCAACTCCACCGAGTTCATTCCGTCGTCTGCACGCTCACCGGCTCACCGCTCGCGCCATCGAATTCGCAGCGGTACGTGAACGGCACTAGGTTCATTCCGGGCGCACGTTGCAGCGCCCCGTGGCCTTCCAGGCTGGTGCGTTCGTTGGGTGCAGGGCGAAGCTTGCGAGAGTCGGAGCCGAACGCGATGCGGCCCACGCGGGGGTACTTCTGCTTCAGATGTGTGGCGGCCGCAGCCTCGCAGGCCTCCGGCGACATACGGCTTAGGTCCGGTTCCCAGGCTGGTTCGCCATGTGCTGATGTGGCAAGCGCTTCGCGGAACACCACGCCCGAGGTGGCGCCAGTGCCCACGTCGAACGCACACCGATATGTGAAGCTCACCGCGGTACCGGCTGCGCTGGCGCGATAACGGCCTTCGCCTCGCACGCCGAGTTCCTGCCCTTCGGTGGCCGGTGTAACCACACGTCGTGAAACGATGAAGCTCACTTCCTTGGCGTCCCGACCTCGCATGCGTGACACCGTTTCGGCCACAGCCTGCTCGCATCGGTCACCTGCCTGCGATGCGTTGGGCGGAGCGGGCTCGGGTGGCGAAGGCTCGGCTGCCAAGGCAGCATGCGAGGCAACACAGAGGGCGAGGATGCGAAGGCGATAAGACATGGCGGTACGTTGAGAAGGTGCCGGCGCATCGTGGCGGCTTTCGCGCCGCGCGGCAAGGGGGCTTGCCTGGCGTCGCGCGTCAGGACGGCGTTGACCCGATCATGGCTGGTGTGAAAGTGTGTGCGTTGACCTTGCGCTACAGCCTTCCCTTGCATGTTGGGGCACCGCAGCGGCATGCGAGCCGGCCCTCGTGGTGGGTCTCGCCGTAGTCGACGGTGACCTCCTCGCCATGCCGGATGTCTGCCAGAGCGTAGAACTCCACCCGTCCCTGGCGGATGCAGAGGCGGGCATTGGGGGAGCACGAGTGGTTGGTATAGCGCATGGGATCCGACGACTTGCTGAAGTCGATGGCGCGGCGGTCGGAGACCTCTACGATCATGATCCGCTCGTGTCGGGTCGCCCGAATGCGCGCGTCGCTCACACTGACAGACTCGCCCCGGATCTCTCCGATCTTTAACCCGCGGCGGATAGGCTCGGCTGCAAACACACCCTGCCCGTCAATCAGGCTCGGTTGCACGTTCACATCAAACTTCTGGTACGCAGGTTTCATGCGTGGCAGTCTACGCGCGCCGTGGTGTTGCATTGCAACAAAGGCATTATGGACGGGGCCGCCCCATCGCCTATAGTGTCATTATGTTGCGGCGCAACATAATGACACCGAAGTACCGTCCGAGGGCATCCGATGACACCGCGACCGAACGAGCCTCCCGCGGGCTTTCAGCTATGCTTTCGCCGCCTATCGGCGCAGGGCAAGGACTACAAGTTCCCATGTGACGAGAGAGGGTGCGTGAACCTCGACGCCCTTGGCGCGTCGCGGCTCAATGACTATCTCTTCGCCCGCAACGCCATCGGCCGGGAGTTCGCAGCGCCGGAGGTGGAGCCTTTTTCCACGGAGCGCCGATACCGGCCGGGCTGACGTCCTCGGGTGGCCACTGCCGCCGAACCTCTTCAGCGCGACATGCCTGCAGTGGGCTCTGTTTGCGGGCATCGACGGCCGGACGTGGACGCTGGGCCAGGTGGCGGGTCAAAGTGACGCTGGTGATGTTTATCTGCAACCACTGCCCCTATGTGCTGGACGTGGTGGACAGGATCCTGCGCGAGGCTCGGGCGTTGCGCGAACTCAGTGTCGGTACGGTGGCAGTGGCCATCAACAGCAACGACGCCGTCGCGTATCCCGAAGACTCGTTCGGCCGAATGAGCGCTTTCGCGATGCGGTATGCCTTCGACTTCCCATACCTTTAGACGAATCCCAATCGGTGGCCCGAGTTTACGGCGCGGTGTGCACGCCTGACTTCTTTGGATTCACTGCGACAGGAGACTTCGGTATCACGGCCGCCTTGATGCGCCCGGCCGCCAGCCGGCCGGCCCTGACACGCGCCGTGGATGTACGAGGCAATGCGCTTGTGGCTCCTACGGGAGTCGGACCGCACGAGCAGATGGCGAGCATCGGCTGCTCGATCGCCAGCGCCTGGGACAAGGCGCTTTACTACTTCTCTTCCGTGAACACGGATTACGACAATGTGTGGATCGTCGAGGAAGATGTATTCGTCTCCTTGTCTGAAACGATTCCTGACATCCCGAGTTCGACACAAATCGTCGTAAGTGCTTGATTTACCTGGAATCAGGGTCTTCAAATTGGCACTACAGGGCTGTTTCGAGTCGGTCTTTG
>CBFHAS010000090.1:0-17936 GCA_965653625.1 uncultured Burkholderiaceae bacterium
GACTTCGGCGAGCTCAGTCCGGTCCTTCGACAGGCTCAGGACGAGCGGGTTCTGGGCTTCGACAGGCTCAGTCCGATCCTTCGACAGGCTCAGGACGAGCGGGTTCTGGACTTCGACAGGCTCAGTCCGAACAGGTGGGGGGGTCTGAGCACGAAACCCGAATCTTCGTTTGCACGGGGCATGGTTCCCATACGTCCGTTCGCACTGAGCTTGTCGAAGTGCCTGCACGATCTGGCGCTGGCCTTCGACAAGCTCAGCCCGAACGGGATGAGGAAGCAACCGCCAACTCATCTCAGTCCGAACGGAGATCGGAGATTCTCTTCCCGGTTTTTGGGTGGGGCGGGCGTTGCTTGGGAGGGGCCCGACGCCGCGGCCAACGCAAGGATGGGTTGACACCGGATGTCTCATGCAGACCCTCCCACGGCGGCGCTCAGCGCGCGCAGCGTCTGCTGCGGCGTGCTGCGCTCGGTCAGGCCTTGGCACAAGAAGGCCTCGATGTCGGCGTGGCGCTCCAGTGCTTCGTCGAGCAGCGCGTTTGCGCCGCTCTTGTACAGGCCCATGTCGACCATCTCGCGGTGCTTGGCGTGCGCGGCCATCAGTGTGCGCAGGCGCCTTTGCAGCGCGTGTTCCTGCGTGGGCAGCAGAGCGTGTTCGAGCCGGCTCAGGCTTTGCAGCAGGTCCACGGCCGGGAAGTGGCCGCGATGAGAAAGCTCGCGTGTGAGCACGATGTGCCCGTCCAGCGTGGCGCGCAGCGTGTCGGCGATGGGCTCGTTGTGGTCATCGCCTTCCACCAGCACGGTGTACACGGCGGTGATGGAGCCGTGCTCGCCCTGGGTGCCGCAGCGTTCGCACAGCGCGGGAATCTCGGTGAAGACCGAAGGCGTGTAGCCGCGCGCGGTGGGCGGCTGGCCGGCGGCAAGGTCGATCTCGCGGCGCGCCATCGCGAAGCGGGTCACCGAGTCCATCATTAAGAACACGTCGGCGCCCTGGTCGCGAAAGTATTCCGCGATGGAGGTGGCCGCGTAGGCCGCGCGTGCGCGCACTACCGCCGGCTGGTCAGAGGTGGCGGCCAGCACCACGGTGCGGCTGCGCGTATCGTCGTCCAGGCAGCGTTGCACGAACTCCTGCACCTCGCGCCCGCGCTCGCCCAGCAGCGCGACCACGTTCACGTCGGCGCGCACGTTGCGCGCCAGCATGCCCATCAGCGAACTCTTGCCCACGCCGCTGCCAGCGAAGATGCCCACGCGCTGGCCATGGCCGAGCGGCAGTGCGGCGTCGATCACGCGGACGCCGGTGGGCAGCCGCCTGTTGATCGGCGCGCGGCCCAGCGGGTTGCGCGGCGCGGGGTGCAGCGGGTAACGCACGCGGGCGGCCATGGCGGAGCCGGCGTCCAGCGGGGCTCCGAAGGCATCGACCACGCGGCCCAGCAGTTCGTGGCCGACGCCGATGCTCGGAGCCTCGCCGCTGGCCACGATGCGCGCGCCCATGCCCACGCCATGCGTCGGGCCGTAGGGCATCAGCACCACGCGGCCGGCCTGCACCGACACCACTTCGGCAAGCTGCGCCGCGTGCCGAGTGTTCGGGGCCTCGATGCGGCACACCTCGCCGAGCCGGGCATCGGGGCCGATGGCTTCGAGCGCGAGGCCGGTTACGCGCGTGACCTGGCCCGCGCGCTGGAACGGCACCGCGCGTTGCAGCGCTTGCACGTAGGGTGTCATGCGCAGGTTCCTTCTGCCGTGGAGGCGCTGGCCGCATCGAGCAGCGCGTCGCGCACGGCATCGAGTTGCAAGGCCAGGCTGGTTTCGAGTTGGCCGCGCTCGCTCACGATGCGGCACTCGTGCTCGCCGAGCGCGGCATCGGCTTCGAATTGCCAGGCCGGCGACGCCGGGGCGCCGTGCTGCGCGAATGCGGCCTGCACGCGTTGCAACTGCGCGGGAGGAAGTTGGACCCGAAGGTTCAAGGCGCCTGCGGTTTCGTCAAGCAGCCGACGCACGGCGTGTTCGATGCCCGAGCCATCGGCATAAGCGCGGCCGAGCACGCGAGCCAGCGCCTCGTAGCCCACGGCCACAGCGAGCGGCTCCAGCGCTTGCAGCTTGCGCGACAGCTCGGCATGCATGGCGTCGATGCCACGGCGGCAATGCTGCGCTTCGGCGTCCATCGCGTGGCGCAGTTCGTGCTCGGCGCGTGCGCGGCCTTCGGCATAGCCTTCGCGGCGCGCCTGTTCGCGCAGCGCGTCGAGTTCGGCTTGCTGCACGGCGGGGTCGATGGCGGCCGGCGCGGTGGGCTCGGGCATGACCGGCATGGCAGCCTTGGTCTCGGTCGCGGCGTGCAGGTCTTGCAGGCCTTGCATCAGCGCCGCGGGCGATGCCGCGTTGGCCCATGTGGCCGATGCCGGCGCGGCAGGCGAGGTTTCAGCACGGCCGTTCACAGGCAGGCGAAGCAGGGCGCGCGCATCGGTCGGCTGCTTGAGGATGGGGGTCATCGTGCACGCCTCATCCAAGCGAACACCTGCCGCATGCGGGCTTGCAGCCGGCTCCCCGGGCGGCGTCTTGGCGCAGCGGCAGGAGGCGGCAGCGCCAGGCGCGCGGCCAGCGCGCGCAGCAGGCTTTCATCCAGCTCGCGGCTTTCTGGCATGTCTTGCGTGCGGCACTCGGACACGCGCGCGCGCTGCAGCTTGTCGAGCCGGGCGAGGAATTCCTCTTCCCATGGCCCGGGGCTGTTGTTCAGCAGGCGTGCGATCAGGGCCGCCGGCTCGCCGCGCAGGCCTTCGTGCAGGCGCTGCGCATCGCAGGCGCGCAAGGCGTTGCGCCATTGGGGCTCGGGCGCGGTGGCGCCTTGCTGCAAGGCCTGCTCCACCAGGCGCGTGTCGGCCGTGAGGCCCAGGGATTGCAGCTCACCCAAGTGCTGCTGCAGCTGGTGTTGTTGTTGCGGGGCCAGCCGGCGCATCACCCAGTCGCGATCGGGCGCGGCCAGGGCGTGCAGGGTGAGCGCCGCGCGGCGCAGGTCGGCGCTCATCGCCGCGGCACCTGTACTGCATGGGCGGCGGGCTCGTCCGCCAGCCACTCCTGCATGGAGTGCAGCACGCGCGCACGCTGCATTTCGTCGAGCAGCAACGCCTGCGTACCGCCGCGCCGCCGAGCAGACCGCGCCACGCCCAGAGCCACCAATGCGGCCAGGGCCAGCAGTGCGACGAGCACGGCGATCACGGTGCGCAGGTCTTGGGGAACCGCCGGCGCGCCGGTCTTCGCGGCGGGCTCGAGCGCAGCGGTGGCCGTCGCCACGCTGGCATGCGGCGGCGCGTCGGTGTGCATGTGCTGCATCGAATGCACGCTCATCACGTCGCCGCGCGTCGCGTTCAGCCCCACTGACGCGGCCACGAGCTGGCGCACGCGCTCCAGCTCCGCATCCGACAGCGGCGGCTTCACGACCACGGCCACGTTCAGGTGCTTGAGCGCGCCAGCCGGCGACACCAACTGTTCGGTGCGCTTGCCCGTCTGGTAGTCGGTCTCGGAGTTGGTGACGGTGGCGCCCGCGCCGCCCTGGGCCGCGTCGGGGCCGGCTTCCTTGACGGTCTGGCGCTCGCGCAGCACCACGCCGCCGGCCGGCTGGCCGGGCTCGCTGCCGCGTGCGGCCAGCACCTCTTCAGTCGTGACGCGGCTGTGGTCCTGCGAGAACACGGCGTCCACGCTCACCACCGACTCGCCGGCGCCGAACATGTTGTCCAGCACGCGCGCGGCCTTCTGCGCGAGGTAGGCTTCCATGCCGCGCTTCAAGTCGAGCTGGGCGGTGCCGGTGTCGAGCATGGCGCCGTCGGCTTGCACGGCGCGCGAGAGGGCCACGCCGTGCTGGTCGAGCACCGTCACGTCCTGGGCCTGCACGTCGGGCACCGAGGCGCCCACCAGGCGCTGTATGCCTTGCACCTGTGCCGGCTGCAGCGTGCGGCCGGGCTTGGTGGCCACGATGACCGAAGCCTTCGACTTGGCACCGTCTTTCTTGAACAGGCTCTGCTCGGCCAGCGCCAGGTGCACGCGGGCGAACTGCAGCTCGTCGATGGACAGAATCGTGCGCGTGAGCTCGCCTTGCAGCGCGCGCTGGAAGTTCACCTTCTGCACGAACTCGCTGACACCGAACTCCATGTTGTTGAACAGCTCGAAGCCCACCGCGCCGCGCAGAGGCAGCTCGCGCCCCATCAAGGCCACGCGGGTCTTGTGCACGGCCTGCTTGGGCACGAGCACGCTGTGGCCGTCGTCGCCAACCTCGTGCGGCACCTTCATCTTGTCGAGCTCGCCCGACACGGTGGACAGGTCGGCCTCGGCCAGCCCGGTGAAGAGCACGCCGTAGTCGGTGCGCAAGGTCCAGTACGCGAATGCAGACATCGCCGCGCCTATGACCAGCACGCCGCCCACCAGGCTGGCGCGGGCCTTGCCGCCCAGGCCTTGCCAAAAAGTCTTGATCGTCGTCATTGCCCTACACCTGCATGCGCATCACGTCTTGGTACGCCTCCATCACGCGGGCGCGGACCTGCGTGGCGAGCTGGAGGGACAGGCGGGCCTCTTCGAGCCGGATCATCACGTCGTGCAGGCTCGTCGCCTCGCCCGCGGCCAGCTCTTGCACTCCCTGCTGCGCTTGCACCAGCGAGTCGTTGACCTTGCCCAGTTCGTGCGTGAACCATTCGCCGAAGCGGCCGGTGGCCGCCGTGGCGCCGCCGCCGTGTGCCGCGGCCGGCATGTCACCGGCGATGGCTTGGATGTGTCCGATGTCGAAGTTCATCGCTTGCCTCCGATGCTGAGCGCGTTGCCGGCCATCGAGCGCGCGGCAGCCATGGCGGCCACGTTGGCTTCGTAGGCACGCAGCGCGGTGGTGACGGTCAGCATCTCTTGCGTGTGGTTCACGCCGGGGTACTGCACCTTGCCCTGCGCGTCGGCATGCGGATGCCCGGGGTCGTGCACCACGCGCGGCTGGGCCGCGGCGTCGGGCAGGGCCTGCGCGCGCACGCCGCCGATCGCGGCCTGCTGCTGCGCCATCCAGGACTCGAAGCCCGGCGCCACGGCCTGGGTCACGACGCGAAGCGGCTTGTAGGCCGTGCCGCCGGGGCCGGTGGTGGCGTGCATGTTGGCGAGGTTCAGCGCGGCGGTGTCGAGCCGCAGCTTCTCGGCGTTCATTCCCGAGGCGCTGATGTGGAAGACGGCCTGGTAGTCCATCAGTTGCGGCCTCCGGAAATGGCCAGGTCCATCAGCGCGACCTGGCGGCCGAGTGCGTCGGTGAGGGCCTGGTAGTGCAGGGCGTTGCGCGACAGCGCGGCGACTTCGGTGTCCACGCTCACCGGGCCCGCCGCGGCGTCTCGCACCGCTTGCGCGGCCGGCATGTCGTGCGCGGTGAGCTGTGCGCCGCGGCCTTCGCGCAGCGCGTCGCGCACGCCGTCGAGCCGCTGCTCGAACAGCACCTGGAACGGCTGGTAGCCGGCGGTGTTGGCGTTGGCCACGTTGTGGGCGTGCACCGCTTGGCGCAGCGTGCCGGCGTCGAGCGCCGACTTCACCAGCGACAACGTGACGGGATCGATCATGGACATGAAAACTCTCCTCGAAACTCTTGGAAATGCAGTTCACTGCACGATCAGTTCGGCGTGCAGCGCGCCGGCCGCCTTGACGGCCTGCAGGATGGAGATGACGTCGCGCGTGCTCACGCGCAACCGCGAGAGCGCCTGCACCAACTGCGCCACGGTGTCGTGCTCGGCCGCCACGAACGCGGGATTGGCGGCCTCGGCCACCGTGAGTTCACTGTTGGTGTAGGGCTGGGTGCGCACCTGCGGGCCGGTCTGGCGCACCAGCAGCGGCTGCGACACGCCGTGCTCGGCCGACACCGTGACCTTCAGATCGCCGTGCGACACCGCCACGCGTGCGATGCGCACGTCGCCGCCAGCCACCACGGTGCCGGTGCGTTCGTTCACCACCACCCGGGCCAGGCGGTCGGGCTGCACGGTCACTTCTTCCAGCGCCATCACGAAAGGCGCCACGTCGGCTCTACGCTCGGCCGGCACGGCGATGCCCACCGCGGCGGCGTCGAGCACGCGCGCCACGCGGGTGTTCATGCGCGCATTGATGGCATCGGCCACTCGGCCCGCGGTGGTGTAGTCGGGCGACTTGAGAACGAAGGTCAGCGACGTCGGGGCCGGCGTTTCGTCCAGCGCCACGGCCACCTGCGCACCATCGGACACCGTGCCCACGGTGGGGTGGTTTTTCTGCGCCTGGTTGCCGTTGGCGTCGTAGCGGTAGCCGCCCACCGACACGGAGCCTTGCGCCAGTGCGTACACGCGCCCATCGGCAGCTTTCAGCGGCGCCAGCAGCAGCGTGCCGCCAGCCAGGCTGCGCGCGTCACCCACCGAAGTGACAGTCACGTCCAGCGTGTCTCCCGCGCGTGCAAAGGCCGGCAGGCTGGCGGTGACCATCACGGCGGCCACGTTGCGGCTGTTCATCTCTTCGGACGGCACCGTGAGGTCGAAGCGCGACAGCATGTTGGCCAGCGACTGGCGCGTGGCCTGGTTGCGCGGCGAATCGCCGGTGCCAGCCAGCCCGGTGACGAGGCCATAGCCCACCAGCGCGTTCTCGCGCCATTGCGACAGCTTGCCCAGGTCTTTGATGCGCACGGGCTGCGCGTGTACGGCGCAAGTGGCCAAGGCGCACAACAGTGCGCAAAGTAGTCGGAAGGTCCTCATGGGGGTCACAAGCCGAAGACGGTCAAAAGGCGCTGCCACCAGCTCGGCCGCTGGTTGTCGGTGAGCACGCCGTCGCCCGACAAGGAGATGTGCGCATCGGCCACGCGGGTGGACAGCACCGTGTTGGCGTCGGTGATGTCGTGCGGCCGCACGCGGCCTTCGATGCTGATGGTCTGGCGCTCGTTGTTGATCTCCAGCGCCTGCGTTCCGGCCAGCACCAGGTCGCCGTTGGGCAGCTTCTCGCGCACGGTGACGGTGAGTTGCGCCAGCACGCGGCCGCTGCGCTGCGTGACGCCGCGGCCGTCGAAATCGTTGCGCAGCGACAAGCCCGCTTCGCGCCCGCGCGCCGGGGTGCGTACCTCGAGGCTGAGGCCGGCGTCGTGCCCGGCGCTGGTGTCGGCTGCGGTGGTGGCGGTGGTGTTCTCGTAGATCAACACCGTTACCACGTCGCCCACCGCGTGGGCCTTGCGGTCGGCGGTGAGTGCGCGGTAGCGGCTCTCGTCGTACAGGTTCACGCCTGCGGCGTGATGCGCCCACAGGCACAGCGCGAGCGCTGGCAACAGGCGCGCGGGGCGTTGGTGTTTCATTGGATGTTCTCGACTTCCACGAGGTGGGCCGCCGCCAGGCGGCCGGAGACGGGTTGCGCGGACCCCTGCAGGTGCACGCTCACGATGTCGCCCACACGTGCGTCCTGGCTGAGCCGGCCGGGCGACTCCAGCGTGACCACGCCGGCGCGCAGCATCACGGTGACGGTGTCGCCGCGCAGGCGCAGGTCGCCATCGGCCACGTCGCGCGGCATGAGCACATCGCCGGGGCGCAAGGCGCGCTTGAGCCGGCCAGAAGGCAGCGGTTGCCCGGCCAACGTCCATTGGTCGGCGTGGCGCAGCGGGCGCACGCAGCTCGTGAACTGACGCGGCGCCATCGGCTGTCCGGCAGCGAGCGCCTCTTGCGCACACCACTGCGGCGCTTCGAGCGCCACGCGCACGGGCATGCGCACGAGGCGCTGCCGGCGGTCGTCGACCCACAGTTCGAGCGTCACGTCGTGCAGACCGTCCAGCGGCTTGGCGATGCCATTCGCGCGCACCTGCAAGCGCCCGGGCGGCATGTCGATGGCCGCGCTGCGGCCTTCGCACTGCACGTCGAGGCGGGTGCCTTTGGGCAGCGTGCCCACGGCTTTGCGCACGGCGTCACGCGCGGGCTCGCACAGCGCTGCCTGCGCGATGCGCTGCACCGGCGGTGCAGCCACGGCATGAAGCGAGGCGCCCAGCAGCATCGCCACCGGGATCACAAGGAAGCGCGCCATGGCCCGGCCCTACCTGCGCAGGTTGTTGCTCATGCCGAGCATCTCGTCGGCGGCCTGTATGACCTTCACGTTCATCTCGTAGGCACGCTGCGCCATCATCAGGTTCACCATCTCGTCGATGAGCTTGACGTTGGACTGCTCCTGCGCGCCTTGCGCGAGCGTGGCCGCGCCGTTCACGCCCGGCCGCACGGCGATGGGCTCGCCCGACTGCGCGCTGGACCGGTAGACGTTGTCGCCCAGCGCCTGCAAGCCGGCGGCGTTGCCGAATGCGTGCAGCTCGATCTGCCCCAGCTCCATGCTGCGGCCCGAGGCATCGCGGCCGGTCACGCGGCCATCGGCATCGATGCTCCACGTGCCGCCCTCGCGGCCCACATTGATCTGCGGCGCCAGCAGGTGGCCTTGCGCGGTGGCGAGCCAACCTTGCGGCGTGACCTGCAGGCTGCCGCCGCGCCAGTAGCCGATGCTGCCGTCGGGCAACTGCACTTCGATGAAGCCATCGCCGCGGATCGCCACGTCCAGCGGGTTGCCGGTGGCCGACACGTCGCCCGCATCGAACTGCTTGAGCGCGCCGCTGGTGCTCACGCCGCTGCCTTGTCCCACGGCGGTGGTGGCCGAGGCGGCGTCGGTCGATGCGGCCAGCGCGGCAGCGTCGCGCACCATCAAATCTTGAAAGTTCACCCGCCCGCGCTTGAAGCCGGGCGTGGCCACGTTGGCCATGTTGTTCGCGATGGTGCTCACGTTGAGTTGTTGGGACTGCATGCCGGTGGCGGCGATGTAGAGCGCGTCATTCATGTTCAGAGGTCTCCCAATTTGCGTATGGCCTTTTCCAGGGCTTCATCGCTGGCTTGCACCGTGCGCGACAGCGCTTCGAAGTGGCGGGTCGTCTCCAGCAGGCGCACCATTTCGTCGGACGCGTTCACGTTTGAGGCTTCCAGGTAGCCGCTCTTCACCGAAGGCGTTTCCACCGGCTCGCCTGTGCTGGCATTTGCGCTGGCATAGAGGCCGCCACCCAGCGGCCGCAAAGCAGCGTTGTCGGCGTGGCGCACCACGTAGAGCCGGCCAATCGAGCGGTCACCCGTCCACACCTCGCCTTGCGCGTCCACACGCAGCGCCGAGGCGCCTGGGCCCGCGCGCAGTTCGCCGCGCTGGCCCAGCACCGCATCGCCCGCGGCGGTGACCACGCGGCCTTGCGCGTCGAAGCGCAGCGACAAGTGCCGCGCGAGCGCCTGGCCTTGCGCGGTCTGCACCGTGAAGAAGCCGTCGCCGTCCAGCGCCACGTCCAGCGCGTTGCCGGTGGCACGCAGCGCACCGGGCGCCGCATGCACCGCGGCGCTCGTGTGCACCTGCGCCTCGGCGGCCTCCATCTGCATGGCGAAGGGCTGCTGCACCGTCACGAGCCGCTTGTAGCCGGCGGTTTGCGCGTTCGCGATGTTCTGGCTGATGTGCGCCAGGCGTTGCAAGTCGGCTTGCATGGCCTGCGCGGCAATCTCTATCGTCTTCATGGGGTTCCAGGTTCAGTTCAGGCGACGGGAAGGTTGACCGTGGCAAAGGCCTTGAGCGCCACGCTGTGCGGCACCTCGCTCACCGCGAGCACACGCATGTGCGGCGCCACGCGCTCAGTCAGCGCGCGCACGTGGCGCCGGATCTCGGGTGCGCACAGCAGCACGGGCTGCAGGTTGTTCTTCACCATCTGCTCGGCCTGCGCCACCACGCGCGACATCAATTGCTCGGCGAAGCGCGGCTCCACCGCCATGGCCCCCTCGCCGGTGGCAGTGCGCAGCATGTTTTCCACGGCCGGATCCAGCGTCATCACATGCAGGGCCGGCGCGTCGCCCATCAACTGGCGGCAGATGGCCGAGCCCAGGCGCTGGCGCACGGCTTCGGTCAGGTATGCGGGGTCTTTACTGGCGCGGCCGGTGTCGGCCAGCGTCTCGATCACCGCCTCGATGTTGCGGATGGAGACCTTCTCGCGCAGCAGCGCCTGCAGCACCTTCTGCACGTCGCCCACCGTCATGACGGTAGGAATGAGTTCTTCCACCAGCCCGGGCTGCGCTTGGCGCACGCGCTGCAGCAGCTTGTCGGTCTCGCCGCGCGTGAGCAGTTGCGCGCATTGCTGGCGCAGCACTTCGCTCAGGTGCGTGATGAACACCGTGGCCGGCTCCACCAGCGTGTAGCGGTGTGAGCGTGCGGCCGCGCGCTGCGTTTCGTCTATCCACAGTGCCGGCAGGCCATAGGTGGGCTCGCGCGTTTCGCGGCCGGCCACCAGCCGCGTGTCGCCGTTGGGGTGGATGGCCAGCACGTGGTCCACCATCACTTCGCCGCGCCCGCAGGGCACGCCATGGAGCTGGATCTCATAGGCATGCGGCGCGAGCTTGTCCGACGCGCTGAAGCGCACCGCCGGCAGCACCATGCCGAAGTCCTGCGCGAACTGCGCGCGCAAGGTGGCCACGCGCTGCGCCAGCACCGAGCCGTCGGTCGTGGCCATGGCGCTCAGCGCCGAGCCCACTTGCACCTGCACCGCCTCCACGTGCAGCAGCGCGTGCGGGTCGGCCTCGGCAGACGCGGCGGCTGGCGAGTCGGTGCTGCTGCCATCGGCCGGCGCCGTGCGAGCCGCGCCGCGCGTCAGCAGCAGTACCACGCCCAGCACGGCCATCATGCCGAGCAGCGGCCAAGCCGGCAGGCCGGGCAGCAGCATCAGACCCGCCAGCGCCGCCATCACCAGCACGATGGCTTTGGGAAACGAGGTGACCTGGCGCATCACCTCCGAGGTGAGCGTGGCGTCCGACGCTGACCGCGTGACGATGATGCCGGTGCCCACTGCGATCACCAGCGCCGGCACCTGCGTGACGATGCCGTCGCCTATGGTCAGCAGCGTGTAGGTGTGCAGCGCCTCGCCCCACGGCAAGCCCGACTGCATCACGCCGATCACCAGCCCGCCGATGATGTTGATGAGCATGATGATGATGCCGGCGATGGCATCGCCCTTCACGAACTTGCTCGCGCCGTCCATCGCGCCGTAGAACGCGGCTTCCTTTTCCAGGCGCTTGCGCCGGCGCTGGGCTTCCTCCTGGTCGATGAAGCCCATGTTGAGGTCGGCATCGATGCTCATCTGCTGGCCGGGCATGCTGTCCAGCGTGAAGCGCGCGGCCACCTCCGACACGCGCTGCGCGCCGCTGGTCACCACCACGTACTGCACGACCACGAGGATCAGGAACACGATCAGCCCGATCACGTAGTTGCCGCCCACCACGTAGGAGCCCACTGAGCCGATCACCTTTCCGGCGTCGCCTTCGGAAAGAATCAGCCGCGTGGCCGCTACGTTCAGCGACAGACGGAACAAGGTGGCAATCAGCAGCAGCGACGGGAAGGTGGAGAACTCCACCGGCCGCGCCATGTAGAACGTAAGCAGCAGCAAGAGCAGCGCGAAGCTCACGTTGGCCAGGATCAGGAAGTCCAGCAGCCCCGACGGAATCGGCGCGAACAGCACGGTGAGCACGCCCAGCACGAACGCCACCATGAACAGGTCCGCATGGCGGCCGAAGGCCCGACTCAGCGCATTCATTGCACACCTCCCGCGCCGGCGGGCGCACCTTCGCGCGCACGGCGCGCTGCCAGCACCCACACCAGAATCTTCGCCACCTGCGGGTACCACTGCTCGGGAACGAAATGGCCTTCATCGGCCTGCCGGTACAGCGCGCGCGCCAGCGGCGGGCTCTGCACGATGGGTACGCCGTGGCGGAACGCCACCTCGCGCATCTTGCGAGCCAGGCCGCCCGCGCCCTTGGCCACTACCTTGGGGGCCGGCGCCACGCCGTGCTCATAGCGGATGGCCACGGCCACGCGCGTCGGGTTGGTGATGAGCACGTCGGCCCCGGGCAGCTGGCGCATCGCCTGGCTGCGCTCGAGCATCTTCACGCGCAACTCGCGGATGCGCTGGCGGATGCGCGGGTCGCCTTCGCGCTGCTTGTGCTCGTCTTTCACTTCGCGGCGGCTCATGCGCATGCGCTTCGCGTACTCGCGCCGCGTGTACACAAAGTCGATGGCCGCCAGCACCAGCAGCACCGCCAGCAGCTTGGCCAACAGCCCGCCGCCCATGCTGTAAAGCAGCGGCAGCAAGGCGCGATGCCCCACTTGCGACAGGCCAGTCATGCCTGGCAGCAGCGCGGTCAGCGCCGCCACGAACGCGGCGCTCAAGAGGCTGAGCTTCAAAAGGCTCTTGAAGCCTTCGTACAGCACCCGCATCGAGAACAGCCGCTTCAGGCCCTGGGCTGGGTTCACGCGCGTGAAGTCGGGCGTCAGAGGCTCGAAACTGAATACCGGGCCCGACTGCGCCAGGTTGGCTATTACCGCCACGCACACCACCGCCAGCAGCAGCGGCGCCATCAGCCGCATCGAGGCGCTGGTGGCGCTGGTCAGCAAGGCAGTGGTGGTGGTCAGGTTGCCCAGGTCAGCGCCCGCACCGTCCAGCAAGCGGTGCATCAGCGTGGCGAAGTCGCGCGTGGCGCCGGGCAGCCAGGCAAAGCAGGCCAGCGTGGCCACCGTGGCGATCGCCAGGGCGTTCACGTCGGTGCTCTTGGCGACCGAGCCGCGCTCGCGTGCGCGCTGCAGCTTGAAGGGCGTGGCCGCTTCGTTGCGATCGAGATCTTGCTCGGCCATCAGCGCAATACCTCATGCCAGAAGGTGAAGATCGACGCATAGGCGCGGTTCATCACCGAGGGCAGCGCGGTGGCGCTGGTTGCCAGCACGCCCAACCCGACCAAAATCTTCAAGGGCATGCCCACGAAGAACACATTCATCTGCGGCAGCACGCGCGACACCAGAGCCAGCCCCGCTTCGAGCAGCAGCAGCACCGCGAACACCGGCGCAATCAGGCTCAGCGCAAGCGTGAACACCGCGCCGAACTGGCGCACCATGGCATCGGTAGACAGCGCAGAGGGCAGCTGCCCCGGCGGCATCTCGGCCACTGAGAAAGCCAACCCGCGCAGCAGCGCGTGGTGCGCATCCATCGCAAAGAACCCCACCACTGCCAGCGCGCCGAAGGCCGCGCCCAGCACCGATGACTGGCTGTTGCTCACAGGGTCGAAGGCCGCGCCGGCGCCGAAGCCGATTTGCAGGTCGAGCACGCGACCGGCCGCACCGAACGCCGCAAACGCCGCTTGCACGCCGAACGCGAGCACCATGCCGATGAACACTTCGCCCAGCCCGGCCACCAGCAGCGCTCCCCAGCCCATGGCCGCCACCGGCTGGGGCGAGGGCCACGCGGCCGCCAGCAAGCCAGCCAGCGCAAGGCTCAGCACCACCAGCACCGAGCGCGGCCCCTTGAAGCCCGCGAACAGCGGCGTCATGAAGAACAGCGCGCCCAGGCGCAGCCATAGCAGAAGCGACGACGTGACCCACGCCGTGTCGATACGAAGACTCACGGCGCGTCCTAAAAGTGCTGCGGGATCGAGCTGATGAGTGAGGTGGCGTAGGCCATCAGCCGCTTGAGCATCCACGGCCCCAGCGCCAGCAGCACCACGGCCGCGGCGATGAGCTTGGGAATGAACGTCAGCGACATTTCCTGAATCTGGGTCACCACCTGCAGAACGCTGACCAGCACGCCCACGAGCAGCGTGATCAGCAGCAGCGGCGCCGCCAGCAATGCGGCGTTCCAGATCAGTTGGGAAAAGAGTTCGATCGCGAGATCGGCTTTCAAAGGGGAGCCCTCCTGATGTCCGCGGCCGAAGGGCCGGTCCATAGCGACTCTGGTGGTCGCGTCGGGGCGTAATTCTTCGCAGCGCAGGGGCGGCCGACAATGCTCCCGTGGTACTAGTACCGAGGGACTATTGCCGAGGGTCTATCGATGTTTCCGTATTCCGAGACACACCCAACCCGTTCGCACCGAGCCTGAGCCCGTCGATGGATCAGCGGGTGGTGCTCGCCGCCAATTGATCAATCTATCGATGGATTGAAGCAATGGTTTAGCCGCCGTGTGGGACTTCATTGACCCCGGCGGCACCGCGTCCTTACAGTGCCTTATGAATACGCTAACGAGTGACCCCGTGGCCAGCGGGCCAGCACAGGCCGAGGCCTTGCTGCATTCGGCCTTGCAGGCAGCGCATGTCGATGACGACGAGGCCATGATGGCGCTGCTGCGCGACAGCGTGCGTGCCCACCATCACAACCCCACGGCGCACTACCTGCTCGGCGCCGGGTTCGCGCAACGCAAGCAATTCGGCGACGCGGTGCTGCACATGACAACCGCTGTCGACCAAGCGCCGCAGATGGCGGTGGCGAGGCTTCAACTGGGCCTGCTGTGGATCACCCAAGCCAACCCCGCCGCGGCGCTGGCGCAGCTGGGTCCCCTGGCCGAGCTGCCTGAAGGGCAGGCCGTGCGCCACTTCGGAGAGGGTCTGTCCGCCCTGTGCCGCGACGACTTGGCCACCGCTGAGCAGCAACTGCTCAAGGGCCTGGCCGCGGAGTGCGACAACGCCCTTCTGCGCGCAGACATGCAACAGTTGCTGGCGGCGGTGCAGGCCCGCCTGTGTGCGTTGCTGCCTGGTGCGCAGCTCCCAGCCGCCGAGGCCGTTTCCGTTTCGCACGACATGGCCATCTCGGCCTACTTTGACACCGAAAGCCGCGAGAGCCTGGCCCGCCGATGATCGACAAGATCGCGTTGCTGCGCCAGGCGCTGGGCAGCCTGCGCACGCAGGCCGTCGTGCGTGCCGAGGCCGCTAGCCCCGCCCGCACCGGCTTGCGCGCGCAGAACGCGGACGCGCGGGCCCTGCGCGACGCAGCGTTGCAGCGGCGGCTGAGCCAATGCATTGCGCAGATCGACGCCGATGACCCCCACCGTCGCCGCCACGCCGTGCGTGCCATCGTGCTCATCAGCCTGGTCCGCGAGTTCGGCGACGAACTCGAGAGCGACCCCGCGTTCCACCAAGTGGTCGAGCAGGTCACCTTGACGATGCACGACGAGCCCCAGCTGCGTGACAGCATCGACCTCGCGCTGAAAGAGCTGCGCGACATACGTTGGCCAGTGAACTGAGAAGCGTCATCAAGATCATGGAAGCAATGACCCCCTCGCCCCGCCTGACGCAACTCGAAGGCTATCTCCAACAAGACCCCGGCAATACCGTGCTGCTGGCCGACGCTGTGATGGCTGCCGTCGAATGCGGCGCCACCGACCGTGCCGAGCATTGGCTGGCCGCGTCGCCCGCTGGCAGTTCGCTGCCCCTGCAGCATGCCCGAGGCGTGCTGCGTCTCGCGCAGCACCGCTTCGCCGAAGCCGCGAAGGCCTTCGAAGCCGTGTTGGCCGCGGGCATGGCCAGCGCGCCGGTGCGCTTCAACCTGGCCTACGCCTGGTTCGGTCTGGGCGAGTACGGCAAGGCCACGCAGCAGTTCGAACGACTGCTGGCCGAGCCGGACGCGCCGGCTGAAACCCTGAGCTACCTCATGCGCTGCCTGCACCATGCGGGCGAGCCCGCGCGCGCCGTGGCCGCTTGGCACGCTTCCCCTGAGCGCTTGAAAACCGTACAGGCCGCCGCGGTGGCCAGCCTGGCCTGCTTGGACGATAGCCAGGTCGAAGACGCGCTGCGCTTGTCCGAAGCCGCGCTGCGCGCGACCCCGCCGCCGTTGGAAGCGCTGGTGGTGCGCGCCACCCTGGCCGTGGGCGAGGGCGATTCGGCTCTTGCTACCCGCTTGCTGAACGAGGCCCAAGCCCGTGCGCCGCGCGACGGCCGCGTGTGGTCGGCCTGGGCCGCGGCGCAGTTGCTACTGTCCGACGTGGCTGCCGCACAAGAAGGCTTTGAGCGCGCCGCGCAATACCTGCCCGCCCACGTAGGAAGCTGGGTGGCCCTGGCGTGGTGCCACATCGTGCGAGGCGAACTTTCGGGCGCGCGTGCCAACCTCGACACCGCGCTCGCCCTGGACCGAAACTTCGCCGAAATCCATGGCGGGCTCGCCGTGGTGGCAGCGATGCAAGGGCAAGAAGGCGAGGCCCGCCAGTCCATCGAACGGGCAATGCGGCTGGACGGCACGAGTGTGTCGGCGCAGTACGCACGTGCCCTGCTTGACGGTCAGGTCAACGACCCCGGGGCTGTACAGGCGCTGGCGCGCCGCCTCTTGCGTGCCAAGGGCGGCGGCGGGCTGGGGTTGCTGGAAAGGCGCTTGGCGAAGGTGCAGTGAACGGGCCATGCGCATCCACACCGAGGTGCGGTGTTGCCGGCGCGAGGAGCCGCTGTGCGGCCAGTGAGGCTGTAGGGCTGGCTGCAGTTCGACCGGCGCCGCGGCCATCTCTGCGGCGAGTTCCTCACGCCCATCGACGATGTTGAGCACGTCCTCGATGTCATGGCTGCTCAGGAAATCGCCACCGCCACGGCCGGTGAAGGCCTCCAGCTTGGTCGCCACGAAAGCCACGGTTGCACCGGCATCAGGTCGAAGAGCACGCCCGAGTCCTTATGCACCCAGCGGCAAATCACGTCGCTGTGCACGTCGCGCGCGAACCCGCGCCGGGCCACCGCTTCCTCAATGCGATGGAACATGGCCCGGTTGGCATTCACCACCGCATCCACATCGCGGGTGGCGCGCACGCTGTTGGCCAGCGGGTCCGTCACCAGCAGGCCGGCTACGGCGCCACCGACAAACACCACCTGTTCGCGCAGTTCGCCCAGCGCCTCGGCAATGCGGCGCAGGTAGGGCAGATTCGGGTCATCGGCTCGCATCGGTCACCCCCGCGTCGGACCGCATCAGTTCGGTCTCCATCAGCTTGGCAGCCAGACTGCGCTCGCGCGCCCGGCCGATGCGCAATGCATCCAGCAGGGCCAGCAGGCGATGCAGCGCCGGGTCGGCCAGCGCGGCCTGCGGCGCCGTGCGGTAGAGCGGTGAAAGCGTCGGCCCCTTGGCCTTGCCGTCGGGATGCGCCCACACCGGCGCTTCGCCCGGTGCCGCCGTCAGCTGACTGGCCAGCGGCTCGGCGCCAAAGGCCGTCGGCACCCCGCGCTTGACCGGCCCCGTCGTGGCCGGCCAGATGTAGCGCACGCCGTGCAGCACGAACTCCAGCAGGTTTGGTCGTACCGGCGACCACTCGCCGCGCGATGGCGCCACGGCCAAGCCCGACGCCACGGCGCGCTTCACGCTCGCATGTGCTTCGGATGCGCTCATGGCGAGCGCTTCGCCCAGTGCGGCGTAGGTCCAGCGCTGCGGCGGGTGTGCTGCCACCTTCAGCAGCACCAGCAAGTCTTGAGGCTTCAAATCCATCGGATGAGGGCATTCGCTATTCGCGAATTGCGAATATCGCTGAAGATGCGCGCTCTGACAACGTGTCTTCCCGCGTGGCAGACCGCTGTACGTGCCCAAGTCCGGCGTTCGCCGCCTTTGGCTCACGTCGGATCGGCGCTCTCGTCCTCAACGGCTTCCGGCGGCACGGCCCGAGCAAACAAGGCCAACAACGAATCCAGCTTGTCGTTGACCTCGGGCGCAATGGACGACGTGGGAGCCAATGCCACCAGCCGATGCAATTCGCCCTTCCTCAGCAGCAATGGACCACCCAGACGCCGGGCCAGACGGCAGTAGCCGATGGTCAGCGCACCCTCGACAGCGCCAGCCCGGTCCCGACCGTCATTGTCCAGAATGGCCAGGCCCCTGGGCGTTGGCAGCAAGTTGCGCAAGCCGTTGAAGTGCTCGCGCGGCGTGATGCCAAAACCGCCCTTTACTTCATACCAGCACCGGCAGCCGGCCAGGAGCAGGTGTCCTCGAATGGCGGTTACTGGGTAAACCAGCGTCGCCGCAGGACGCGCGCCCGCGCGCCGGGTAGCCCATGTCGAATCGGCTACCTTTCGTTCGTCGACAACGTACGACGCGCCCTCGGACGGGTGCGCCGGTCAACCCAACAGGAGTTCAGGCATGTCCTACATCGACGGCTTCGTGATCGCGGTTCCCACG
>CBFHAS010000091.1:0-17929 GCA_965653625.1 uncultured Burkholderiaceae bacterium
CCCGGCGCACCAGCACGCGGGCCACCGGCCCGAGGAAACGCGCCAGCTCCACTTCCACGCCGGCCAGCACCGTGGCACTCCAGCCGGTGGGCGCCGGCGTGCTCGTGCCCGCGGCGGCGCCCGTGCGGGGCGTCGAAGCTACGCCCGCATCGATCGGTATCACATGTCGAGGCGTCGCGATGATCGTCGCCTCGGACAGCGTATTGTTCAGCGGCTCCGCATACTCGGCCACGATCGCCGCGCGAAACGCCGCCGCACTCTGGTAGCGGCTCTCCGGCTTCTTCTCCAGCGAGCGCGTCACGACCGGGTCGTACTTGGGCCAGCGTCGCAGCGGGTCCACCGTGGAGGGCGGCACCGGGTCGTGGTAGCACACGTCGTACATCACTGCCTCGGAGCGGCCGCGAAAAGGCGGCACCCCGCTCAGCAGGTTGTAGAACAACACGCCGGCCGAAAAGATGTCCACCCGGTGGTCGATCTGTCCGGCCAGGTACATCTCGGGCGCGATGTAGCCTGGCGTGCCCATGATGATGTTGGTCTTGGTGCGATCGGCCGTTTCGACGCGGGCGATGCCGAAGTCGGTGAGCTTGATGCGGCCGTTGCTCATCACCAGGATGTTGGCCGGCTTGATGTCGCGGTGCCAGATGGCGTGGTCGTGCGCGAACTGCAACGCGTCGAGCAGCTGCGCCATGATGCTCACGCAGTCGTGCTCGTCGAAGCGGCTGCCGTTGGTCAGGTACTCGCGCAGGCTGTGGCCTTCGACGTACTCCATGGCGATGAAGGCGTGGGGACCGTCCTCGCCGTACTCGTAGACCGAGACGATGCCTGGGTGGTTGAGCGTGCCCGCGGCCTGCGCTTCGCGGCGAAAGCGCCCGGAAAGCGTGTCCGTCTTGTCGTCGTCGTCGATCAGCTCCTTGCGGATCGTCTTGATGGCAACGTGGCGCCTGATGACCGGGTCGTAGCCGCGATAGACGACGCCCATCGCACCCTTGCCGATGACGTCCTGGATCGGATACTTTCCGAGGCGCTCCGGGATGCTCATGGGGACGTCAGCTCTCCAGCATCTTCATCGCTTGCACCATGCTGGTTCGCATGCGGGCGATCGAGCGTGCCAGCACGCCGATCTCGTCGCGCGACTCGCGCCTGAACTCTGGAATCTCCAGCTCACCCAGGCTCACCCGGTCGGCAAAGAGCGACAACTTGCCGATGGGCCGGATGACCAAGGCCCACAGCATGAGGTTGAGCACCACGCCGATGGCCACGAACACGCCCGTGATGGAGCCCATGAACACCCTGAAAACCTCCTGCGCGCGCTCCAGCGGCACCTTCGTGGGCACCGAAATGATCTGCGCGCCTACCACGTCGTTGAGCGTCCAGCCGAAGCCGTTGGCCGGGCCATAGCGCTCGAGCATGGTCTTGGGCGCCGCCTCCACCGTGCTGTGGCAGCGCAGGCATGCGGGGCTCGACACGCGGATGGGCCGCGCCACATAGAAGGAGCCGCCGCTGGGCGTCTCGCGGTCACCGAGGATCTCGTTGAAGTCCTTGTTGTTGCGAAACTGCGTGATGATGTCGGCTTCCCAGTCGACCGCACGGTTGCGTGGGTTGGTGGGATTGAGCACCGCCTCCTTGTAGCCGTACTCGCTGTGCTTCTTGCGCAGGTCGTTGAACACTTCGGTGGCCGAGTACGCCGGCACGCTCTGCGGCAGGAAGGTGTACTTCATCTGCGTCTCGAGCAGCGGATTCACCTGCGTGGAGGTGTAAGAGCGTGCGGCCAGCGCCGTGTCCATCAGAAGCCGGGCGTTCTGCGCGATCTCGTCGCGCGCGTTGCGCTCCAGCAGCTTCCAGGACACATAGCCCGTGGCCGCAAGCCCAAGAGCGAAGACCAGGATGAACACCAGGTTGAACTTGAGCAGCAGCTTCATTCTTGAACCTCAGTCGAGTAATGCATGCTCAGTGCGCTGAAGACGAGGCACTGGACGGGCGCTGCGACGCGATCGCCGGCCGGGGCATGGACGGCTCCTTGGGCTTGTACTTCTCCGGGAACAGTATCGGGTCCCACTCGGGATGCGCGCCCAAATTGGCAGTCAGGGCGGCCCTGAACGCCGGCTCGCGCGCCTTGGACCGCCAGCGCTGGATGAGCGGCCGGCGCACCGATGGCTCAGCCTTCAGCCAACGCTCTACGTCGGCGTAAGCGAAATCCTGCGCCTGGCGCGGCTGCACCGGCCGGTCGCGGAAGCGCTCCAGCCGCAGCGGCAGCGAATCGCGGAAAAAGCTCGGCACGTCGGCCACGAAGTCCTGCGCCGGGCTGGTCGACACCAAGCCGCGGGCAGTGCCCTTGCGGCGATAGAAGTCGCCCGCCTTGAGCGACACCTGCGCCGGCGCGCCACTCGCCTGCCGCTCGCCCAGCCGCGCCTCGCCGTGCTCCACGAACATCGACAGTTCGGTGGGCGTACTCCGAAGCACCACCACCCCCGGACTCGCAGGCAGTTCGAACAGCGGCGCCCGCAAATGAACCCCGGCATCGCCCGCGCTGCGGGGTGCACCCGCGAGCTTGGCCCAGCCTTCCATCAGGTACAGCCATCGCTCGGCCTTGCCCTTGGTGGGCGAGCTCACCATCACGCGCGTGGCCGGGCCGAACTGCGCCACGGACTGGTCCGGCCACTCCACCTGTGTGAACGTCGAACCTCCGGTTTCCACGATGTCGCCCGGCGCCAGCCGCAATCCTTCGGCCGCGTGCACGCGCCCCGTGCCGCGGTAGACCAGCGCTTCGCCTTCCAAGATGGTGACCACGGCCAACGGGTCAGCTGCTTGCGCGCCCGATACCGCCAAAGCCGCAAGGATCCATGCACGCCACATTGACGCCTCCTAGCCAGAGGGTATCGACCACCGGCGCCACGAACAATCTAGACCTCGCTATTAGACACTGTCAATCTTCATGCTGCTCTTGCATCCTTGGGGGGCCGTGCCCCCCGCAACGCTGCCAAGCGCCCCTCGCGTTGGCGCATGGATTGCTCCTCGCGCCTCCCGCCACGCCGTGCGCGGATGCGGGCAGTAAGATGGTCTGCAACCTCGGCGCATGCCGAAGGGCCACCGGGGGCGGTTCGATGATCTCGATCCATGTCGTGTCCCGCGCTGGGGAACCGCCGGCCATCCCGCTGGCGGCCCGCTTCGGTCCTGCCGGCGGCGACATCGGACGCGGCGCCGATTGCACGCTGGTACTGCCCGATCTCGAGCGGCGCATTTCGCGCAAGCATCTGCAGATCACCTACCACGCCGGCCGCCACCAGCTGCGCCTGCTCAGCACCAACCTGCTCGTGCAGCTCGACGGCATGCCGCTGGCGCCCGGCACCGAATACCCGCTGGACCACGGCGCCCACATCCACATCGGGCCCTTCGTGCTAGAGGTGGAAATCACTGACGAACCGACCGTCTCGGCGCGCATCGGCGGCATGGAGCAGCTTGATGCACGCTCGGCCGGACGACCCAATATCTTCGACGACCTGCTGCGCCCGGGGCCGGCCCCGGCGCCGCTCGGCGACGTCGACCTGTTCGTGGGAGACGCCGCCGCGGCGGCGGTGCCACCCGAGCGTGCGCATACCGATCACGCCACCGGCAGCAACGCCGGCCGGCTCATGGCCGCGCTGTACTCGGGCCTGGGACTGCCCGCCCCGGGGCCGCAGGCGCTTACGCCGACGCAGATGAAGCTGATCGGCGCCCTGCTGCGAAGCACCGTGGCAGGCACGCTGGGACTGCTGGCCGCCCGCAGCATCGCAAAGCGCGAGCTGGGTGCGAGCCTGACGGTGCCCCAGATGCGCGAAAACAATCCGCTGAAGTTCGCCCCTGATGTCGATACCGCCCTCGAGCGCCTGCTCGCCGCGCCTCAGCGCGGCTTCCTCGGCCCGCTGGAATCGGTGGGCGCGGCCTTCGACGACCTGCGCTCGCACGAAGTCGCCGTGCTGGCCGGCATGCGCGCCGCGCTGGAGGCCGTGCTCGCGCGCTTCGCACCCGCCACGTTGGAAGCGCAGCTGGCAGGCAAGGGCGTGTGGGACAACCTCATGCCCGTGCATCGCAAGGCGCGCCTGTGGGAGCGCTATGCCGAGCAGCACGCGCGCATGCTGCAGGAGATCGAAGACGAGTTCGACGCGATCCTGGGCGAGGCCTTCGTCAAGGCGTACGAAACCCAGCGCGCACGGCTGGGAGGTGCCGCGTAGCGGAGAGGATCAGTCCGCGTCGCGCAGTGCCAGCATGCGCTGCAGCACCATGGCCAGTTCAGTATCACTGTCCAGGAAAAACATCGCCCGCGACAGCGGGTCGTTGCGGCCGATCTTCACCGTCAGCCAGTGCGGCTCGGCGCGCATGAAGACCGCCTCGTCATTCACGTCGTCGCCTACGAAGAAGGCTGCGGCAGCGCCGGTGCGGCGCACCAGCGCCGCCAGCGCGTCGCCCTTGTCGGGCAGCCCGGTAGCCATCACGTTGACGACAGCCTTGCCACCGAAGCGGTGCAACGCCGGCTCGATGCCCTGCAGCAGTTCCTCGATCACCAGCAATGCACGACCGGCGTCGGGCGCCCTGCGATAGTGCAGCGCCAGCGAGTAAAGCTTGTCCTCCGCCGTCACGCCGGCATCCGCGAGCCGCCGCGCCTGCGCAGCGATTCGGTGGCGCAAGGCATCCAGAGCTTGGCTGGCAGCCGAGGGGGGGCCCACTTGGGGGTCTTCGGCGCCGTGGTTGCCGATCACATAAGGCGCCACGAAACCCAGGCGGGGCCGCACATCGGCGACGCTGCGCCCGGTGATCACCGCCACGGGCAGCCATTGCGCGAGCTTCGCCAAGCCCAGAGACACCGCCTCCGGCACGCGCGCCTCGTGGGGCTGCGCCACGATGGGTGCCAGCGTGCCATCGAAGTCGAACGCCAGCACCGGCTGCAGGTGCATCACCGCCTGCAGCGCCTGTTCGCCTTCAGATGTGAACAGGTGTCGCATCGGACGTGGCGTTCTCCTGATGACGCTGCACCCGCGCCTCGATGCGCTCGCGCAGCCGTGTGCGGCCGGCGTCGGCCAACATGCGGCCGGCCCAACGGTAGACGTTGAACTCGCGCACCGTCATGCGAAGGCTCGCCATGCGCTCGCGCTGCTCCGCCGGGTGCATGGTGATGGCGCGCAGCAGTGCGTCGGCCGTCTCCTCCACGTGGTATGGGTTGACGATGAGCGCTTCAGGCATCTCGCGTGCAGCACCGGCGAAGCGGCTCAGGATCAGTACGCCCTGCTGGTCGTCGCGCGCCGCCACGAACTCCTTCGACACCAGGTTCATGCCATCGTGCAAGCTTGTCACCACGCAGCAGTCGGCCGCACGGTACAGCTCAGTCACCGCCTCGTGCCCGAAGTACTGCGCGAGCAGGTGCACGGGCAAGTAACCGGCGCGGCCGAAGCGCTCGTTGATGCGGTCGGTGACCTGGTGGATACGATCCTGGAAGGCGCGGTACTCCTCCAGCGAGCTGCGCGAGGGCGCAGCCACCTGCACGAAGCTGAAGCGCCCGATCCACTCGGGATTCTTCTCCAGCATGCGCTCCACCGCATGCAGCCGCTCGAGGATGCCCTTGGTGTAGTCGAAGCGGTCCACGCCCACGGCGATCTTGTAGTCGCCCTCAATGTTCAGCCGCTCGCACAGCTTTCGCCGGCACTCTTGAACGGAGGACCACGAGGCCACCACCTCGTCGTGGGGCCATTCGATGGAGATCGGATATGCCTCGATCAGCGTCGTGTCCTGCTGGAAGGAGATGGTGGAGTGCTCCTGTTCGATGCGCGCTTCCAGGTAGCGGTCCACCGTTTCCATGAAGTTCTTGCAGTGGTAGCGCGTGTGAAAGCCCAGGATGGTGCTGCCCAGCATGCCTTGCAAAATTTCGCGCCGCCAGGGACATATGCCGAAAGACTCGGGGTTGGGCCAGGGGATGTGCCAGAAGGTGATGATGGTCGCGCGCGGCAGCCGCTGGCGGATCATCGCGGGCAGGAGCGCGAAGTGGTAATCCTGAACCAGCACAACCGGATCCTCGCTGCGCGCCTCGGCAACCACCGCATCGGCGAAACGCTGGTTCACCGTTCGGTATGCCTGCCAGTCACCTTCGCGGAACACCGGGCGCACGTGCGCCACATGGCACAGCGGCCACAGGCCCTCGTTGGCGAAGCCGTAGTAGTAGCCCTTCTCCTCCTCGGGCGTGAGCCACACCCTGCGCAGCGTGTAGTCTTTGGCGCCCGGGGGCACGGCCACGCGGCTGTGGCTGTCCACCGCGAGCTTGTCGCCGCTGCCGCTGCCGTGCGCGATCCAGGTGCCTGAGCAGGCGCGCATGACCGGCTCCACCGCGGTCACCAGGCCGCTGGCCGGCCGTCTTACGACCACCTGCCCCCCCTGCCGCTCGTGGATGTACGGTTCTCGGTTCGAGACGACGATGACTTGGTCACCGCGCAGCCTTGTCTTGAGCAGTGCGCGCAGCCGCTCGGGCCCCCACTCCGCCTCGGGGCCTTGCGCTCTGCGGTACTCGTCTTCCAGATCGCGCAACCGCGCGCGCAGGTCCGCGGCGAACGGCGCCAGCTCGGGCGGCGGGCTGGATTGCGTGGAGATCATGGGGCTCAGCAACCCCTCTCCGCGCATGATGGCGCGCACACCCGACACCCAGCCGCGCCAACTGAGCTGCGCCACCACCATGGTGATGAGGGCCATCGTGAGGCCCAACCCGGCGATGAGAATGATGAGATAGCGCCGCGTGTCCTGACTGCGCCGATCGACGAAGCTGAGGTCGTGCAGAAGGACCAGGTCGGCCACCCGGCCGGTGTCGGACTGAACGGGGTGCAGGCCCACATGCACCGGGCCGCCTTCGATGCGTAGCCGCGGGTCCGGCTGAGCCGCCATCTGCTGCATCTGCTCGCAGCTCAGCGTGCGCGGGAAGCCTGCGGTGCGGCGAACGAGCTGACCCGTGGGCGAGCACAGCCCGATGGCCACCATGCGCTCGTCCTGGTTGGCGCGGTCAATGAGCGTCTGCAGGCGGCGCTCGTTGCCTTGTGCCACCGCCTCGGCAATGGGTTCGGCCATCGTGTTGGCCAACATCTCGCCGCGCGTGTTCAGGTCGCGGGCGAACCAGCGCAGCGTGAGCCGGTCCATCACCGGAACTGTGAGGTAGGCGGCCGCCACTAGCGTGAGGAGCAAGGGGACGAGAAACCGGAGCTGCAGGCGTAAGGTTTTCACTGGCTAATGCAAGCGTACCCACGAGAGGGCCCTGCACTCTAGCAAACCCCGATCCTGCAGGAGCTTACGGGGCATGTGACCTTCATGGGCCGGCGAGACGCAAGGCGTACAAGGCCAAATGTCGCGCTCACGATGGGCCTGGATTCACGTTCAACGAAGCGATCTCCTTCATGGTTTCCTGCGAAACACAAGCAGAGCTCGACGAGCGCTGGAGCCGGCTGCTCGAAGGCGGTGGTCCACCAGCAGTGCGGCTGGCTGAAGGACCGCTTCGGCGTCTCGTGGCAGGTCGTCCCGAAAGGCAGGTGATCAAAAATGGCCAAGCTGGAACGAGCCTACGGCATCCGTCTTCCGCTCCCCCGTTGGGGGGAATCCCCCTTCCTGCCGAGGCGAAGTAAGCCGCCGTCGCCCATATTTCGCAGCGTGATTGACAGCTGTGGGAGATGAACATGCGACTGGACGAACGCGACGAAGGCGACTACCGGATCTACGCCGGGGCACTGGAAGGCAAGCAAGGCGATGGCTACATCGCCGCGGTGGTGGTGAGCAAGGTGCGCGGCGTTGATAACCCGCGCGAAGCGTACCGGGACGAACTCCTCGCCTGCGGGCATCGCTGGGAGACCGCCGAAGCGGCGCTGTGGTATGCCATGGGCAAGGGCCGCGAAGTGGTGCTGGCACAGAGCCACCGGCTGACCTGCTGAGCAGGCGCCACTGAAAGCCTTTCGAACACGGCCGGCGTGGCATCCACGTCGGCCGTGCCGTTTGGGACACATCAGAGCCACACGACGTTCGGAAAAATCGGCTCGCGCACGCGCTGTTACGATCGCGGTGCCGCGGCGCCGGCTGCGAAGAGCAGTTGTGCGCCACGGGTCACCAGGCCGGAAGCCCATCGGGCGTCGGCTTGGCCGACATCCAACCCGTCGGCGGCCAAGGGACCACGCCCTCGCGTTCACCGACGGTCCCGGGCCAGGCGCTCCGGCTTGATCCACGGCAGCTTCCGCGAAGCCTTGCGCGCATCGCAGGCGCGTGTGCCGTGGGGAGCGCCGCATCGCCCGGGCCGGGTTAGCTCAATCGCAAAACGAACGATTCACTTCTGACATGGCAAACGTTGGCACCGAACGCGTCCTGCACGTCCATCACTGGAACGACACGCTGTTTTCGTTCCGCACCACGCGCGATCCGTCGCTGCGCTTTCGCAACGGCCACTTCGTGATGATCGGCCTGCACGTCGAAGGCAAGCCGCTCATGCGTGCCTACAGCGTTGCCAGCGCCAACCACGCCGACCACCTCGAGTTCTTCAGCATCAAGGTACCTAACGGCCCGCTCACGTCGCGGCTGCAGCACCTCCAGCCCGGCGATGAGATCATCGTCGGCCGCAAGCCGGTGGGCACCCTCGTGCTCGACGACCTGCGCCCGGGCAAGCATCTCTACCTGCTGTCCACAGGCACCGGCCTGGCGCCGTTCCTCAGCATCATCCAGGATCCGGACACCTACGAGCGCTTCGAGAAGGTGGTGCTCGTGCACGGCGTGCGCCAAGTCGATGAGCTCGCCTACCAGCAGTTCATCGAGCACCAGTTGCCGGCACACGAGTTCCTGGGCGAGGTGCTGCGCGACAAGCTCATCTATTACCCCACCGTCACCCGCGAGCCCTACCGCAACATGGGCCGGCTGACTGACCTCCTCCACTCGGGCAAGCTACAGGCGGACATTGGCCTGCCTCGGCTCGACCCGACCGTCGATCGCGCCATGATCTGCGGCAGCGAAGCCATGCTGAAGGACGCGTGCAAGCTGCTCGACGCCCACGGCTTCCAGATCAGCCCCCGCCAGGGCGAGCAGGGTGACTACGTGATCGAGCGCGCCTTCGTCGAGAAGTAGTCCCGGTCGCCGTCGGCCGCCGCCATCGGGCGCCAACGGCGACCGGATGCCTCAGGCTCAGCCGACCGGCGATTGCAGTGCTGGATCAGCCTGCCTGAACATTGATCCGCTTGGGCTGCGCGTGCTCCTGTTTGTGAATTCGCAGCGTTAGCACGCCATCCTTCAGGTTGGCGTCGATGCGCTCGGTGTCGAGCTCGCGGCTCAGCGTGAAGCTGCGGCGGTAGCGCGGCACCCTTACCTCTGCGTACAGCGGCTCCAACCCTTCGGGCGTCTGTGGCTGCACCGTGCCTTCCACGTGCAAGGTGTCACCCTCCACCTTCAGCTCCAACTTGTCGCGCGGCACGCCCGGCAGGTCAGCCAGCAGGGTGATGCCGGAGGCGTCCTCGTAGACATCGACACGCGGCAGCACCGCACGGGTGTCGGCCTCGCGGCCAACAGCGGTTTGAAGTTGCTTGTTGTCGCTCATGGCAATCTTCTCCTTTCGCGTACGGATCACTGAACGGTGATGCGCTTCGGTTGGGCCGATTCGCGGCGTGGGATGCTCACTTGCAGCACGCCGTCTCGGTAGCTCGCGCGCACGTGGTTCGGGTCGACATCGTCCGGCAAACTCACGGCGCGCATGAAGCTGCCCGTCATGCGTTCGCGGGAGTAGACGTTGATCTTCTCGTCGTCTTCCGGGACGGTGGACACGCGTTCGCCGGAGATGCGCAACACGCCGCGGTCGAGCGTGACGTCGATCTTCGAGGTGTCAAGGCCCGGCGCGAAGACGTACACCTCCACGCTGGTGGGCGTGCGGCCCACGTTCACCGCGGGCGCCTCGCCGGCCGGCACCGACCGAATGCTGCTCGGCAAGCCGGATAGGCCGAACACATCATCGAGTTCACGGCGCAGGCGCTCGAAATCACTGAACGCGCTGCCCGGAAAATTCAGCAACGATTCAAACATGGCTGTTCCTCCGTACAGTGGACCAATGCCCTTGCGGGCTCGCTGCACCGGCCGAACCATCCAGCCGGTTCGATCATGAAGTGTTGTCCGTGTGAAGAATTTCAAGGGCGGGCATGCATGCTCGCCCTGCCCCCGTGGCGGTCTTTCAGTGGTGGCGCCGCTGCTGCATGCCGCGGCCGAGCAGCCAGGCACCGGCGAGCAGGCCGCCCGCCATCAGCATGGTGGAAGCCGGCATGGCGCGCACCTGGTTCATGGCGATCTCGCCCATGTGCGGCCCGGCCAGCTGCATGCGGCGGCGGGTCATGTGCATGCCCAGATCCGACAGGCGGTCGCTGCCCAGCGCAGCTTCCGCCGCCGGGAGCAGCACCGTCTCCTCGTCGGCCACGTGGTGGATCACGTCGCGCATCAGTTCCATGAAGCGCGCGTTGTACTGAGCATCGCCGGGCTCCATGGCGCGCAACTCGGTGATGAGGCGACGCATCTCGTCATGCTCGGGCTTGGCCTTGAGAAGCACCTCGTTCTCGCCGGCCGCCTCCGCCAGCGCAGGGTAGAAGATCTCCTCCTCAAGCTGCGCATGGATCTCCAGGGCGAGGCAGGCGCTTGCGACGATGGCCTTCTTGCGCTCGGCCGGGGCGTCGGCCGTGTACTTGTGGAAGGTGACCAGCACGTTCGAATGATCTGTGCGGATCATCTTGGTCACGGAAGGCGACAGCTTGCCGAGAACGGCACTGGTGTCCATGGGGACGCTCCTTGCGACGGGGCGGGGATGGTCCCCGCTGAGCAACCCACGCGCCCGGAGGGCTGCAGGCTACTGCGCGCGTTCGTGCTGTGCGAGCATCGCCAGCGTGCGCAATGCACCTTGGATGTCCAATGGCTTGCGCAGGAAGGCGTCGTAGTTTCTGCAACGCGGCCGGACCACCTCTTCGGGTAGCCCGCTCGTCATGACGATCGCCACGCCGCGGGTGTCACGACCGGCACGAAGTGCGTCGATGGTGGTGGCACCGTCCATCTGCGGCATCACGTAGTCGAGCATCACGATATCCGGCAGAGTCGCCCCGATGCAGGCCATTGCTTCAGCCCCGCTTCGCGCGCACACCACTGTGTAGCCCTCAGCACGCAGGATGTCGCCAAGCGTCTCAAGGTTGCTGGTGTCGTCGTCAACCAGTAGGACCGTGGCCATGTCTTGGTTCCTGCAAGCCGGGATGAGAATGTCCCGCGCAATGCTCCCTTGTACAGGGTCGCCAGCGTCGCGCAGAAACAGCATGTGAGGTAGCAAACGACGGGCCTGCGTCACAGCAGTCACCGATACACCAGTTCCACGCGGCGATCGGCCGCCTGGTCGGCGTGGGCGTGGGCGTGGCGCGATAGACCACGCCCTTCTCCATGACCCAAGGACTCGAGGCGGGATGCCGGCACGCCCAGGGCTACCAATTCTTTCATCACCATTTCGGCGCGCTTGCGACTGAGCGCGAGGTTGTAGTCGTGCGCCCCGCTGCGGTCGGTGTAGGCCCGGATCTGAAGACGAAGGCTGGGCGCGTTCTTCATGCGTCTTGCATGGGCCTTCAGCACGGGGCGGTAGCGTTCCTCGATCTTGTAGGCATCAACGTCGAAATGGATGACGTGCGGGGTGGAGGCATCGGCAAGCGGCCCTTCGAGCCAGGGCAGGGACGCCAGGCAACCGGCGAGAGAACCTGGAAACGCCAGGCACGCCACGACGCGGGCGATGGCACCCAAGACCGCCTTCAGTGAATACCCGCGGGCCCCGGCAGCGGCATGGGCGCGCGCGTGCCCTCGCGCCCACGCACAGTTTCAGCAACCGCCTCGCCGACGAGCTCGTGCCCGGACAAGTGGGACTGCACCAGCCGCTGTGTCTGAGTCCCGAAGCGGGTCGTAACTAGGCGAGGCAGCATGTCGACCAGGTAGACCGACACGATGAACACACCCATGCCGGCCACGAACATGACGACAAGCAGCAAGCCATGAATCCACGGGTCGGTGAGCGCGGCGAACCCGGCGACGGACAACAACGAGGCGAGGCGCGCCAACCGCTTCCCCCGATGCCCGAGCAGCTGACCGAGCGCCAACGGATAGCTGGTGAGGAAGAGGAAGAGGAGCGCCTGCTGCTCGACACCGACGGCATCCAGACTGACACGCAGTTCGCCGATCACACTCATGAGTTCCTACTCTACGGGAGCAACGACACGCTGAGCGTACGCTGTTCGCTATGCCCTTGCCATGGTGCTTCCAGCGGCTGCATGCCCCCCAATTCGCGTGTCGCGAGGCGATCCGCGCCATTGCGAGCGTCCCTTGGGGACGCCATGCGGGGCGTTACGTTCGGCTACTTTCCCTCGTGAACACCACGACGCAGAGACGTTCGCGCGGCATGGGTCGTAAGGTTTACTGCCGAAGCTTCATGTCGCCGGCACGCCTTGCGCCCCCCCCCGAAAACTAGGGGGAGCAGGCCTGCAAGCGCGGGGGCTCCACCAGTTGGGCGTTACACGCGTTCGGCAACCCACCCGCGCACCGACTCCAGCGCCGCACCGAGTCGCGTCGAGTCGTTTCCTCCGGCCATGGCAAGGTCGGCCTTGCCGCCGCCTTTGCCGCCCACCTGCTGGGCGACGAAGTTGACAAGCTCGCCAGCCTTGAGCCGCGACACGCTGTCCGCGGTGACCCCGGCGGCAAGCTGTACGCGACCCCCGTCGACCGCGGCAAGCACGATGGCCGCGGTCTTGAGCTTGTCCTTGAGCTTGTCCAGGGTCTCGCGCAGCGTCTTCGCGTCTGCGCCGTGCAGCGTCGCCGCGAGAACCTTGATGCCGTTGACCTCGACTGCGCGCGCGAGGAGTTCGTCGCCTTGCGCCGAGGCCAGCCGGCCTTTGAGCGAGGTGACCTCCTTTTCGAGCGCCCTCACTTGCTCAAGCACCTGCCCGACACGGCCTTTCAGCTCTGCCGGCGTCGCCTTCAGCGTGCCGGCCACCTGATTCACCGTGGTCTCCAGCGTCTGCAGATAGGCCAGCGCGTTGTCACCGGTCACAGCTTCGATGCGACGCACGCCGGCGGCCACGCCGCTCTCGGCCACCACCTTGAACAATCCGATGTCGCCTGTGCGCTGCACGTGCGTGCCGCCGCACAGCTCGCGGCTGGTACCGATGTCGAGCACGCGCACGGTGTCGCCGTACTTCTCGCCGAAGAGCATCATGGCGCCGCTCTTTTGTGCTTCGTCCAGCGGCATGACGCGGGCCTGCGTGGGCGCGTTGGACAGGATCTCGGCGTTGACGATGGCTTCCACGCGGCGGATCTGATCGTCGGTCAGCGGGCCGTTGTGGGCGAAATCGAAACGCGTGCGCTCAGCATCGACCAGCGAGCCCTTCTGCTGCACGTGCGCGCCCAACACTTCGCGCAGCGCCTTGTGCATGAGGTGCGTGGCGCTGTGGTTGCGCATGGTCTTCGCGCGCCTCTCGGCATCGACTCGGGCATCGACGGTGTCGCCCACGCGCAGCGTTCCCTCAGCGACGCGACCATGGTGGCCGAAGACATCAGCCTGGATCTTCAGCGTGTCCTCCACCAGGAAACGCGCCACCGCGTTGCGCAGTTCGCCGGTATCGCCCACCTGGCCGCCGCTTTCGGCGTAGAAAGGCGTGTGGTCCAGCACCACCACGGCGTCCTCCCCGGAGCCCGCCTGATCCGCGGGCGTTCCATCGACATAGATCGCGGCGATGCGCGCGGTGTCGTGGATGAGCTTGTCATAACCGTGGAAGGTGGTTGGAGCGCCGATGTATTCAAGCCCTTGCGCCATCTTGAACTTGCCGGCCTCGCGCGCGCGGCGCCGCTGCTCTTCAAGCAACTGTTGGAAGCGCACCTCGTCCACCGTTACGCCGCGCTCGCGGCACACGTCGGCGGTGAGGTCCACGGGGAAGCCATAGGTGTCGTGCAGCTTGAAGGCTGTCTCGCCGTCGAGTCCGACGATCTTGCCGGCAGCGTCACGCTGAATCAGCCGTGCCTCTCCAGGCTCTCGAGGCAACGCTTTGAGTGCAGCCTCCAGGATCTCCATGCCATTGGCAATGGTTTGAAAAAAGCGATCCTCCTCCTGCTTCAGCACCTGGGTGACACGAACCATCTCGCGCTTGAGCTCGGGATATGCCTCGCCCATCTCGTCTACCAGCGGGCCAACCAGCGCATGGAAAAAGGGCCGGCGCGCGCCCAGCTTGTAGCCATGCCGGATGGCCCGACGCGCGATGCGCCGCAGCACGTAGCCGCGGCCAGCATTGCTCGGGATCACGCCGTCGACGACGGTGAAAGTGCACGCGCGAATGTGGTCGGCGATGACCTTGAGCGAAGGTGAATCGGCATCGCAGCCACCGGCGCCCGCCTCGTCCACCGCCTGCTTCGCGGCAGCCAGGAGGTTCACGAAAAGGTCGATCTCGTAGTTGGAATGCACGCCCTGCAGCACGGCAGTCATGCGCTCCAGGCCCATGCCGGTGTCCACACTGGGCTTGGGCAGCTTATGCATCACCCCCGCCTCGTCGCGGTTGAACTGCATGAACACGTTGTTCCAGATCTCGATGTAGCGGTCGCCGTCTTCGTCAGGCGAGCCCGGGGGGCCGCCAGGGATTTCAGGTCCGTGGTCGTAGAAGATCTCGGTGCACGGGCCACAGGGGCCCGTGTCGCCCATCATCCAGAAGTTGTCGGAGGCGTAGCGCGCGCCTTTGTTGTCGCCGATCCGAACGATGCGATTTGCCGGCACGCCCACGATGCGATGCCAGATGTCGTGGGCTTCATCGTCCTCGGCGTACACGGTGACCCAGAGCCTGTCTTTGGGCAGCTTGAACACCTCGGTAAGCAGTTCCCAGGCGTAGACGATTGCGTCGTGCTTGAAGTAATCGCCGAAGCTGAAGTTGCCCAGCATCTCGAAGAAGGTGTGGTGCCGCGCGGTGTAGCCCACGTTCTCGAGGTCGTTGTGCTTGCCGCCGGCCCGGATGCACTTCTGCGCGGTGGTAGCACGGGTATAGGGCCGCTTGTCGAAGCCGAGGAATACATCCTTGAACTGGTTCATCCCGGCGTTGGTGAAGAGCAGCGTCGGGTCGTCGCCGGGCACCACCGGGCTGGACGGCACGATGGTGTGGCCCTTGGACTCGAAGAACCGGAGGAAGGCTTGGCGGATGTCGGAGGTTTTCATGGGAGGTTGGGTCGGTGCAGCGACACACCGTCAGCATGCGGGGGCGGCCCCCGGCGTGCGGCACATACCTCGGCACCAAGGAGGTATCCAGCACCACGAGCGCACGCGCACATGAATGGATTGAACCCGTCAGATTCTACCGGCCGACCCGAGGCACGGGCCTTGCCCTTGTGGGCCTATGCGAGCAGTGAACCCGCTGGCTCACGACGAGTCCGCAGCCCGTCTGCCGGGCCCTCCGTTGCACATTGCCGACGGCACTCTGGAGGCGCTGAAATGGATCGCTCTGGCGCTCATGCTGCTCGACCACGTGAATACTTTCCTCTTCAACCGCACCCTGCCCGGCGCCTATCAGGCCGGCCGCTGGGTGGCGCCGGTGTTCGCTTTCGTGCTGGCCTACAACCTGGCGCGTCCCCAGGCTTTCGAGCGCGGCATGCACGTGCGCGCGATGAAGCACCTCGCGTTGTTCGGCGCGCTGGCCTCGCCGGCGTTCATGGCGCTCATCGGCACCTGGTGGCCGCTCAACATCATGTTCCTGCTGCTCGGCGCCACGGCGGTGATCTACGGCATCGAGCGCGGCGGGCCAGGTGGCCTGGCGATTGCCGCGCTGGGATTCGGCGTGGGCGGTTCGCTCGCCGAGTACCACCACCCGGGCGTAGCGATGGTGGTTGCCGCCTGGGTGTACTGCCGCGAGCCGCGTTGGCCGCATTTGGCCGTGTGGGTGCTGCTGACGGCCTCGTTGGTGCTGTTCAATTTCAACTTCTGGGCACTGAGCGCGGTGCCGTTCCTGTTGGCGGCCCCGCATGTGGACCTGCGCGTGCCCAGGCTGCGCTGGGCGTTCTACGGCTTCTACCCGGTGCACCTCACGGTGCTCTGGTGGCTGCGAGACGGCCACAAGTGGCAGCCATAGCCACGACCCCTCGCACCGCCGGACCTGCCACCGCCGCGCTACAGTGGACAAGGAGCACGCCATGGACACCAAGACTTCACCGCTGGCCGCGCTGGCCGACCCGCAACTGCTGAGGACCGAGGCGCTGGTGAATGGTCAGTGGATCGCCGGAACGGCGCGTTTTGCCGTGCACGACCCGGCCACCGGCCAGCAGTTGGCGGAGGTACCCCAGCTTGGAGCGGCCGACACTCAGTCTGCACTGGCCGCCGCCGAGCGGGCCTGGCCTGGCTGGCGCACCCGTACGGCCAAGGAGCGCGCCGCGGTGCTGATGAAGTGGTTTCAACTGATGCACCAGTATGCTGATGACCTGGCGCGCATCATGACTGCCGAGCAGGGCAAGCCGCTGGCCGAGGCAAAGGGCGAGGTCAGCTACGGCGCCAGCTTCCTGGAGTGGTTCGCCGAGGAGGCGCGGCGCGTCTACGGCGAAACCATCCCCACCACCGACGCCAACAAGCGCTTCCTGGTGATGCGGCAGGCGATCGGCGTGTGCGCCGCCATCACGCCATGGAACTTTCCGATCGCGATGATCACCCGCAAGGTGGCGCCTGCGCTGGCCGCCGGCTGCCCTGTGGTGATCAAGCCCGCCGAGCAGACACCTCTGTCGGCGCTGGCAGTGGCTGAGCTTGCCCAGCGTGCCGGCATGCCGCCGGGCGTGCTAAACGTGATCACAGCCGACGCCGCCGGCTCCGTGGAGGTGGGCCGCGTGCTTTGCGAGAGCGCCATCGTCCGGCACCTGTCGTTCACCGGTTCCACCGAGGTCGGCCGCATCCTCATGCGCCAGTGCGCATCAACCGTCAAGAAGCTGTCGCTCGAACTGGGAGGCAACGCACCGTTCATCGTGTTCGACGATGCCGACCTGGACAGCGCGGTCGAAGGTGCAATGGTGAGCAAGTACCGCAACGCCGGGCAGACCTGCGTATGTGCAAACCGGCTGTACGTGCAGGACGGCGTGTATGAACGCTTCATCGAGAAGCTGGCAGACAAGACCCGCGGCATCAAGGTCGGCAACGGCTTCGAGCCTGGAGTGAACCAGGGTCCCCTGATCGACGAGCAGGCACTGGCCAAGGTGGAGCGGCACGTGGCCGACGCCACCGCGCGCGGCGCACGAGTGCTCACCGGCGGCCGGCGCATCGGCACGCGGTTCTTCGAGCCCACGGTGTTGGCCGAAGCCAGTTCCGAGATGCTTTGCGCGCGGGAAGAGACCTTCGGGCCGGTGGCACCGGTGTTCCGCTTCAGCTCCGAAGAGGAGGCAGTCGCGCTGGCCAACGCCACCGAGTTCGGCTTGGCCAGCTACTTCTACAGCCGCGACATCGGCCGCATCTTCCGCGTGGGCGAGGCGCTCGAGTACGGCATGGTGGGCGTCAACACCGGCCTGATCTCCACGGCCGAGGTGCCCTTCGGGGGTGTGAAGCAGTCGGGCATCGGCCGAGAAGGTTCGCGGCACGGCATGGACGACTACCTGGAGATGAAGTACCTGTGCCTGGGCGACGTCCAGCGATAAGTCAGAGGGTGTGAATGAATCCGGCGTGGCCGAGCAGGCTGTCCAAATGGGTCCGATTTAGGCGCACAAGCACAGCCGTAGCCCGTGCTGCGGCGAGCATTTGCAACGACGAGCGGAGTCGTTTGGGCGGCATGAGCGGTCATGTCGGATTCGTTCACACCTTCTCAGAGGGTGTATCCTAAATCAATGTCTCGTGCGTTGATCGACGCAGAATCGGTCAACTTGCGAGGCAGTGATTGGGTCAATCTGAGACGAGGATCAA
>CBFHAS010000092.1:0-17876 GCA_965653625.1 uncultured Burkholderiaceae bacterium
TTGCCTAGGTGGCGCGCTCCACGATGAACTCCACGAACGCCCGCACCCGAGAGGGCAGCAGCCGCGCATGCGGATAGATCAGGCTCACCGGCCGTGAGCGCCCGGCGTAGGGCTGCAGCACCTGCTCCAGCAGGGGGGTGATTTGCTGCTTCTCCTGCGCGCGCAAGAAGAGTCGGGGCAGGCTCATGATGACGTTGCCGCGCTCGGCGTCCGGCGTTGACTTCAGCAGCGAGCGCAGGGGTTCGGCCGCATCGGGGAGGCGGTTGAGCGCGATCAGGATTTGCACGGCGTAGCGGTGCGCGTCCAGCGAGCCAGGCACGGCGGCGCGCCACTGCTGCGCGGCGGCCAATGCCTGCTCCCCGGCACGCGCCTGCACCGCGATGTCGGTCGCGCGCCGGAACAGCTGCTCGTCCTTGGTTTTCACTGCCGCATCGAGCACTACTTGGTAGGCCGCGCCCGGCTCTCCCGAGCGCAACTCGATCTCGCCGACCAGCAGCTGGTAGAACAACTGTGCGTCGAGCTGGGAGCGGGTGGGTGGCTCGGTGCTCTGACCCGTGGCGGCCAGGCTGGCCGCCAGCGTGGTCGCGGCGATGACCAGCACTCGCATGCGGAGGGGGAAACGGGCTGGCATGAAAAGCTCCTGTGGCTCAATTGATTCTAGTAAACGCCGCCATCCACGACCCGGTGATGGAGAGCCGTTCACTCACGATAATTGCCGCCATGCCCGAGTTGCCGGAAGTCGAAGTCACGCGCCAGAGCTTTGGCGAGCGAATCCGCGGCGCGCAGGTCACGGCAGTGCGGATGGGCAAGCCCTTGCGCTGGCCGTTGGGCGTGGAGCCTCAGACGCTGTTGGCGCACACCGTCGGTGACGTCTCGCGGCGCGGCAAGTACTTATGGCTGCCGCTGCGGGCCGGCGTTGCGCCGGCGGGGGGGCTGCTCATGCACCTGGGCATGTCCGGCTCGCTGGCCTTCAGCCCGGTGCCACAGGAGGCCGGCGTACACGACCACTTCGACCTTGTCACCACCCGAGGCACCTTGCGGCTGACGGATCCGCGCCGCTTCGGCGCGGTGGTGTGGTCGCCGAGCGCTGACGAAGGCATGGCGGGTCGGCTGCTTGCCGGGCTGGGGTTGGAGCCTTTCGACGAAGCCTTTGATGGAGCCTACCTGCACGCCGCGTTGCAGCGCCGCCGCGTGGCGGTGAAGCTTGCGCTGCTGGCGGGCGACATCGTG
Source organism: uncultured Burkholderiaceae bacterium (assembly GCA_965653625.1). Classification (GTDB taxonomy): domain Bacteria; phylum Pseudomonadota; class Gammaproteobacteria; order Burkholderiales; family Burkholderiaceae_C; genus Albitalea. The sequence continues at coordinate 1,231 of CBFHAS010000092.1, forward strand.
GTCGGCGCGGGGAACATCTACGCCTGCGAGGCCTTGCACGCAGCCGGCATTGATCCCCGCACCCGCAGCGACCGTATCAGCCGGCCGCGCAGCGAACGCCTCGCCCTGGCCGTACGACAGACGCTCGCCCGAGCTCTGGACCTGGGTGGATCGACGCTGCGTGACTTCCGCGACGCGCATGGCATGGCGGGGCGCTTTCAGTCGCAAGCCCAGGTCTACGGAAGAGCCGGCCTCGCCTGCCCGGCGTGCAGCACGGTCGTGCGGCGCGTGGTTCAAGGTCAGCGCTCCAGCTTCTTTTGCCCCGGCTGCCAAAGACGTTGAACCCGTCACAAGTTCGAGCCGGGCATTTGGTATGCAGATGTATCGCGCGGTGACGCGGGAGGGGCTTGCGCTATCTTCGGGATCTGCCGCTCCACCACAACACCCCTCCTACCGGATGATGCCCACCTTCGCCAGCAACTTTGATGCGCTCAGCGGCTGGCGTTTCATCCTGAGCCGCCGCCTGGCGGAACTGGTGCGGTATTTGGGTGAACACGAGCTTGCCGATGAGCCGATGAACGAGGCGCTCGCGACGCTATCGCACCGGCTGGCCGGCGAAAAGCTCGTAGTGGCTTTCGTGGCCGAGTTCTCGCGCGGTAAGTCGGAGCTCATCAACGCCATCTTCTTTGCCGATGCGGGCAGGCGCGTGCTGCCGGCAACACCGGGCCGCACCACCATGTGTCCGGTCGAACTGGCCTACGACCCCGAAGAGCCCCCAAGCCTGTCGCTGCTTCCCATCGAAACGCGGCTTGAAGGCCATTCGCTGGGCGAATTGCGGACTCAGCCGCGCGCCTGGACAAAAATCCCGCTCATGGTCGGCCAAGCCGATGAACTGTCGCAGGCCCTCACGCAGGTGATGTGCACGCGCTGGGTCACGCGCGAGGAGGCGCTCAAGCTGGGCTTCTGGGACGATGCTCATCCCGACGACAACCCGCCGCTGGACGACGAGGGACGGGTGGAGGTGCCGATGTGGCGGCACGCCCTCATCAACTACCCGCACCCGCTTCTCAAGCAGGGGCTGGTGGTGCTGGACACTCCCGGCCTCAACGCCATCGGCGCCGAGCCGGAGCTCACGCTCAGCCTATTGCCCACCGCGCACGCCACCGTGTTCATCCTCGGCGCAGACACCGGCGTGACCAAGTCGGATCTCGCCATCTGGCGCGATCACCTCGATACCCACAAGCTGGGTCGCTTCGTCGTCTTGAACAAGATCGACGCGTTGGCCGACCCGCTGGCGACGCCAGAGCAGGTGCGTGCGCAGATCGAATCGCAGCGACAGGCGACGGCACGTACGCTGGGCATCGACGCCGAGCGCGTCTTTCCACTGTCGGCTCGGCAGGCGCTGGCTGCTCGCGTGGCTGGCGATGCGGCGGCGCTTGCCACCAGCCGCCTCACCGAGTTGGAAGCGGCTCTGTCCACCCAATTGCTGCCCGGCCGCCGCCACGTGATCCAGCGTGCCGTGCATGACGCGGTGGAGGCGGTCGATACCCATGTCAGCCGACGGCTGCGCGATGCGCGCCGGCAACTGGCAGAGCAGATCGTCGAGCTGAGCGGCATCCGAGGCAAGAGCAGCGCCAAGGTGCGCATGATGCTGCGCCGGGTGGAGCTGGAAACGGCGGAGTTCGAACAGTGCACGACCCAGTTGCAGGCACTCAGGGTCGTCCACGGCCGCATGCTCAAGGACGCGCTGGTCGACGTTTCGAGCGATCGGCTACGGGAGGAAGTGACCCAGATGCAGGTCGATATGAGGGCTTCCATCCTGAATCTCGGTGCCAAGAAGGCGTTTACGTCGCTTTGCAAGCGCCTTCGCAGCTTGTTCGATCATGCGCAGCTGAACTCCGACGAACTGCGTGACATGTTGCAGGCATCCTTCGACAAGCTAAACGCAGAGTTCGGCTTCGGCCTGGCGACCGTCAAGGGGCCTGACCTGTCTCGCTGCACGCAGGAGCTGGAGCTGATCGAGCGCAACTACGTCCAATACCTTGGCCTCACGCAGGCGCTGAAGCTGTCGCAGCCAAAGTTCATGGAGCAGTTCCGACGCATGCTGGTTTCCAAGCTGCGCGTGATATTTGACGGCGCCAGCAGCGAGCTGGAGCTGTGGAGCAAGGGCGCTTCGGCTCAGGTGGACTCACAGCTGCGCGAGCGGCGCCGCAACTTCCGCCGGCGACGCGAAGCGCTGGAGCGCATCCAGAGTGCGGCCGGTGACCTGGAGCAGCGCATCGCGGAACTCCAGTCGCAGGACGATCGCCTGCATCAGTACCTGGCCCGCATGGGTGAGCTGACGGCGGCGCTGCGAGCGGATGCCGACGCACAGTCCGTCCCGGTGGTGCAAGACGTAGCCGAGGGTTTGCTGCACATCGAGTTGCCGCTGAGCGAAGCGCCGGTTCCGGTGCTCCTGCGCCACGGGTGAGCGCGAAGCCCGAGCGGGAGAGCTTCTCCACAGCGGTGGTGCAGTGGCAGCTCAAACACGGCCGGCACGTGCTTCCCTGGCAAGGGACGCGCGATCCCTATCGCGTCTGGCTGTCGGAAATCATGCTCCAGCAGACCCAGGTCGCCACGGTGCTCGGCTACTACGGCAGGTTCCTGGAGCGGTTCCCTGATGTGCACGCGCTGGCCGCTGCATCGGTTGACGAGGTGCTCGCGCTGTGGAGTGGGCTGGGGTACTACAGCCGCGCTCGCAACCTGCATCGCTGCGCCCAGGTGGTGGTGGCTGAGCACGGCGGGCAGTTTCCGACGAGGAGCGAGGTGCTTGTGCGCCTGCCCGGCATCGGGCGCTCCACGGCGGCGGCGATAGCCGCCTTCTGTTTCGGCGAGCGCGCGGCCATCCTCGATGGCAACGTGAAGCGCGTCCTCGCACGCGTGCTGGCTTTCGGCGATGACCTGGCCATGGCGGCCCACGAACGCCGCCTCTGGGACGAGGCCACGGGGCTGCTCCCCCACGACGGCATCGAAGCGTACACGCAGGGGCTCATGGACCTCGGGGCCACCGTGTGCCTGGCGCGTGCGCCGAACTGCCTGCTGTGCCCGGTGCGGCCGCAATGCGGCGCGGCGCGCGAAGGCCGGCCTCAAGACTATCCCGTCAAGAGCCGCCGGGTGCGGCGCGGCCGGCGGGAGCACTGGTGGTTGTGGCTGCGCTGGCGCAACGCCCTGTGGCTGACGCAGCGGCCTGCCCGAGGCATATGGGCCGGGTTGTGGAGCCTGCCGGAATTCGACTCGCTGGAAGCGTTCGAGTCCGCCAGCGAGCCATGGCCCGGTGCAGGCGATGCGCTGCCGGGCTTCATCCACGTGCTCACGCACCTGGACTGGCAGCTGCATCCGATGCGCTGGACGTTGCCGGATCACATGCCGCCAGCGCGCCTGCAAGGGGTGGTCGATTCGCTGCCCGCCGGGCGGTGGTTCGCCATTGATGAAGCGCTGTCGGCCGGATTGCCCGCGCCGCTGCGAAAGCTTCTGGAAGCTGCGTAAGGCGTTACTTCACAACGCCTTTGCCGCGCAGGAACTCGTCGACGATCTTGAGGCGCACCTGGCCATCGGGTAGTTCCATCAGCTTCTGCTTGGCCTGCAGCGAGATGGGCAAGATCTCGCACCATCGGTTGGCCACCCAGCTTGCGCTGTCGAAGCGGTAAGGCGCAAGGAAGGGCTCAGATCCCTGCGACTTCAGACGTGCGATGGCATTGGCCAGGCCGTGCACAGTCTCGTACATCGGTTCGGCGGGGGGCGCGATTTCGTCGTCCGGAAGTTGGCTGGCCTCCGCCACCCAGAGGCCATCGGCCTGCTGACTGCTCGCCTTCACCTCAAAGCGCTGGAGTCCCCGGCAGCGCACGTGCAGGATGCCCGGCTGCGTGCTGTCCACGTCAATCAGCTCTGCCAGCGTGCCCTGGCTTTCAAAGGCGACCTTGTCCACGCCGTGGCGCACCTCGCTGCCCTGCCTGAGCGCCACCACGCCGAAGGGCGTGGTTTCGCGCAGGCAGCTGCCCACCAGGTCGAGGTAGCGTGCCTCGAACACCTTCAGGGAGAGCAGGCCGTCTGGGAAAAGCACCGTCTGCAGTGGAAACAGCGGAAGGGAGAAGGTGTCGGAGGAGGGCATCGGGAAGGCTGCATGTGCCGCTGGCAGGGCGGATAGCAGCCCTGCCAGCGGCAGTGGTGGGTCGGCTCAGCTCCTGGCGTCGAGTTCGCGATGCCGCACCAGCGTGGCCGCACGCGTGGCGAAGCGGCGGGCGAGCATCTCGACGAAGTACACCGAACGATGCTGGCCGCCGGTGCAGCCGATGGCCACGGTGAGGTAGCTGCGTTGATCGTCCTCGAACGCGGGCAACCAGCGTGCCAGGAATGCTTCGATCTGGGCCAGCATCTCACCGGCCTCAGGCTGCTCTTCCAGGTACTTTGCCACGGGAGAATCGCGCCCGGTGAGTGGCCTCAACTCACGGATGTAGTGCGGGTTGGGCAGCACCCGCACATCGAAGACATAGTCGGCATCCAGCGGCACGCCGTGCTTGAATGCGAAGGACTCGAAGACGAGCGTGAGCTGGCTTCCCGCCACGCTGACCAGCGAGCGCATCCATCCGCGCAGCTGACCGGGGCGCAGCTGGCTGGTGTCGATGACCGTGGATACCTCGCGAAGTTCAGACAGCATCTCTCGCTCGAGCTCGATGGCATCGACCAATGCGTGGTGGCTGAAGGGCGAGAGGTCGTCCTTGCGGCGGCCGGGATGGGCTGGGGGCACCTGCTGCGACAAAGGATGCAGGCGGCGCGTCTCGGAGAATCGGCGCACCAGCGTGTCGGTGTTCGCATCGAGAAAGATCGAGCGGATGGCCACGCCTTCGGTCGGCAACTCCTTCAGCAGCTTGAGCAGGTGCGGCAGCGAGCCGGTGCGCGAATCGACTGCGATGGCCACGCGGCGCTCCGAATGCGTGTGCTCCACGCGCAGGAACTCTCGCAGCAGTTCGGGTGGCAGGTTGTCCACGCAGAAGAAGCCGGCGTCTTCCAGCGCATGCAGGGCGACCGACTTGCCCGAGCCCGAAATGCCGGTCACCAGCGCTACGTCGCGCGGCGTGGGCGGCGTCGGCGCTGCCGCACGCTCTTCGACAAGTGACTGCACGGGGGCGCCGCCGTCGGTGATTGTGTTCATGGACGCGTGCGCCCGCCGCGCGAGCTGGCGCTCTCTGCGGCCACCGAGAGCATTTCCTGGGCATGCGCGAGGCTCGTGCCGGACAGCCGCTCGCCGCCCAGCATACGTGCGATCTCTGCCACGCGCGCCTCGCCGCTGGCCGGGCCGATCTCGCTGCGCGTGCGGCCGTCCTGCGTGGTCTTGGTGACGATGAAGTGGTGGTCCGCGCAGGCGGCCACCTGCGGCAGGTGCGTGACTGCCAGCACTTGGCGGTCGCGGCCCAGTTGCTTCATCAGCCGGCCCACCGTCTCGGCCACTGCGCCGCCGACGCCGGCGTCGACCTCGTCAAAGACCAGCGTGCCGGCCTCTCCCAGTTGGCTGGTGGTGACGGCGATGGCCAGCGCGATGCGCGACAGCTCGCCACCGGAGGCCACCTTGCCGAGCGGGCGTGGCGTGCTGCCCGTGTGGCCGGCAACAAGGAAATCGGCCGACTCCAGGCCGAAGGATTGCGGCGCGTCCTGTGCGAGAAGTGCCACCTCGAAGCGCCCTCCGGCCATGCCCAGCTGCTGCATCGCTTGCGTTACCGAAGCCGCCAGCCGCGGAGCGGCTTGCCCGCGAGCTGCCGACACCTTGCGGGCCGCGGAATCGAAGGCGCGCTGAGCCTCGGCCAGCTCGCGCTCCACGGCATCGAGATCGGCGGCGGCATCCAGCGCGGCCAATTCGCCGCGCCATTCGGCCAGCAGCGCTGGAAGGTCAGCCGGCGCACGCCGGTACCGCCGCGCCAGCCCCACCCAGGCGGCCATGCGCTCGTCCACCCTCTGCAGGCGATCGGGCTCGGGCTCGGTGTGGTGCAGGTAGCTCGATAGCGTGTGCGCCGCATCGTGGAGCTGGGCCTGAGCACCTTGCAGCACCTCGATCACCGAGGTGAGCTGTGCGTCGTAGGAGGCGACCTGCTGCAGCGAGTCGAGCGCGCGGCCGGTGAGCGACTCGGCGTTCTCGTCGGCGTCGTTGAGCGCGTCCAGCGCCGAACGCGCGGCGTCGATCAGGGCCTGGGCATGCGAGAGCTTCTGGTGCTCGGCGTTGATCTCGTCCCACTCGTCCTCGCCGGGGGCGAGCTTGTCCAGTTCGCCGATCTGCCAGGCCAGCCGCTCCCGTTCGCGCGCCAGTTCGGCCTGCTGGGTGCACGCGTGTTGCAAAGCATCATCGGCGGCCTTCCAGCGCGACCACGCCTGCGCCAGTGGCGCGGGTTCGATGCCTGCGTAGGCATCGAGCAGCGAGCGCACCGAGGCGCCGCGCGTGAGGCTTTGCCAGGCGTGCTGGCCGTGGATGTCGACCAGGTGCTCGGCCGCGTCGCGCAGCTGTGCCACAGTGGCCGCGCTTCCGTTGACCCATGCGCGGCTCTTGCCCTGCGTATCGATCGTGCGGCGCAGCAGCAGCGTGTCGCCGGCGGCGAACCCCGCTTCCTCAAGCCACGGCACGAGGCCGGCCGGGGTGTCGAACTCGGCTGTGATTTCGGCGCGCGCCGCGCCTTCGCGCACCACGCCAGCGTCGCCGCGGCTGCCAAGCGCCAGTTGCAATGCATCGACCAGGATGGACTTGCCCGCACCCGTTTCGCCGCTGAGCACCGAGAAGCCGGCGTCGAGGTCGACCTCCAGCGAGGTGACGATCACAAAGTCGCGCAGCGCCAGGCGCCTGAGCATCAGTTCGCTCCCGAATGCCAGCGCAGCTTGCGCCGCAGCGTGGCGTAGTAGCTCCAGCCCAGCGGGTGCAGGAAGCACACCTGGTGCGCCGAGCGGCGCACGGTGACGCAGTCACCATGTACCAGGCTCGTCATGCCCTGCATGTCGAAATTCACGCTGGCGTCGCGCCCGGCCACGATCTCGATGCGGATGTCGCGCGAGTCGGGCAGCACGATGGGCCGGTTGGAAAGGTCGTGCGGCGCGATAGGCACCAACACCCAGCCGCCGATGCTCGGGTGCAGGATGGGGCCGCCGGCCGACAGTGCGTAAGCGGTGGAACCGGTGGGCGAGCCGATGATCAGCCCGTCGGCCCGGAGATTCGCGACAAACTCGGGGCCGACGTCGATCTTCAGTTCGACCATGCTGGCGGTGGCGCCGCGGCTGACCACGACATCGTTCATGGCGATGCCGTCGTAGATGCACTCGCCCTCGCGATGCACGGTACCTTCGAGCATGGTGCGGCGCTCTTCCTCGAAGTCACCCGAAATCATGGTCGCGAGCGCTTCGGGGAACTGGCCGAAGCTGACGTCCGTGATGAAGCCGAGCCGGCCCTGGTTGATGCCCACCAGCGGCGTGCCGTAGCGCGCCAGTTGCCGCGCGATGCCGAGCATGGTGCCGTCGCCGCCGACCACGATGGCGATGTCGCACTGGTGGCCGAGTTCGGCGGGGGTGAGCGCATCATATTCGGTGAGCCCGGTGTTGAGCGCGGTCTCGCGCTCGAGCGACACCTCCAACCCCTGGCGGACGAGGAATTGTGCGATCTCCTCCAGCCCGCCTCGGATGCCCTGTGCGCGGTACTTTCCCACGAGTGCGGCATGGCGGAAGCGGCGGCTCATGCGCGGGATTACACCACAGCGATCTGTGGCGCAAGGCGCTCACAATGGCCTCGAACCTACAATGGAATCATGCTGGACGAGCGCGCCAAAACACTCCTGAAAGCGCTGGTCGAACGCTACATCGCGGAGGGCCAGCCGGTGGGTTCGCGCACCTTGTCGCGGGCCTCAGGCCTGGAGCTTTCGCCTGCGACCATCCGCAACGTGATGGCGGACCTCGAGGAACTGGGCCTCATCGCGAGCCCGCACACCAGCGCCGGGCGCATCCCCACGGCGCGTGGCTATCGGCTTTTCGTGGACACCATGCTGACCGCGCAGCCGCGCCAGTGGCACGAGCCGCCGCCGGAATTCGAGCCGGCACTGCAGGCCGACCAGCCACAGCGCGTGATCGCCCACGCGGCGCAGCTGCTGTCCAATTTGTCGCACTTTGTGGGGGTGGTCACCGCGCCGCGCAAGCCGAGCGTGTTTCGCCACATCGAGTTTTTGCGCCTGGGTGAGCGGCGCGTGCTCGTGATCCTGGTGTCGCCGGCCGGCGATGTGCAAAACAGAGTGCTCTTCACGGCGCAAGACTACACACATGCCCAGCTCATCGAGGCAAGCAACTTCCTCACGCAACACTATGTGGGCCTCACCATCGAGGAAGTGCGAGAGCGCCTGAAGACCGAGGTCGATCAGCTGCGCGGCGAGATCGCCACGCTGATGCAGGCGGCGGTGCAGGCGGGCAGCGAGGCGCTGGAAGAAAGCCAGGAGCAGGTGGTGATCTCCGGCGAGCGCAACCTGCTGGCGGTGCGCGACTTTTCCAGCGACATGGGCAGCCTGCGCAAGCTGTTCGACCTGTTCGAGCAGAAGACGCAGCTCATGCGGCTGCTCGAGGTGAGCAGCCGCGCCGAGGGCGTGCGCATCTACATCGGCGGCGAAAGCATGGTGGTGCCGTACGAGGAACTGTCGGTGGTGTCGGCGCCCTACGAGGTGGACGGCCAGGTGGTGGGCACCCTGGGCGTGATCGGCCCCATGCGCATGGCCTACGACCGCATGATCCACATCGTCGACATCACGTCCCGGCTGGTGTCGAACGCGCTGTCGCAGAAGTAGCGGGCGTGCGCGGGGCACCGCGTGAGGATCGGCTTCTACAATGCCCGTGCGGGCCGTTAGCTCAGTTGGTTAGAGCAGAGGACTCATAATCCTTTGGTCGCAGGTTCGAGCCCTGCACGGCCTACCAAAGTGCGGGTGCAGTCACGATAGTGTTCGCTGACTTGGCGGGTGGGTTGTTCCGCAAAAGGCGATCTGCTTGCCCGATGCTCCTTTCGCAATTGAATCGGCTGATCAATGCGCAGCTGTGCCTGGACACTGGCTGACGCGCGTGCCCGCGACTGCTGGGCGTGCGCCCCGTGGTGGGTGCAGAAGCTGGCAGGCATGGACAAGGACATCACTGTGCCGCTGCTGATGGACGAGGCAACGCTGAGAAAGAGCAGGCGACGTTCCGGCAGGGCTGGGTGAAGCGGTTTGCCGAAGGCCTCGGCACCCACCGCCTGCCGGCGGGTGCGCGTGCCGGCGTCATGCTGATGCAGGGTTACGCGCTGCAGGCGGCCATCGACGACTTCAACAAGAAGGGTGGTGCCGAGCAGGTGGACGCAGCTGCGGCCATGGTTTCGGCGGCATTGGGCATTCGCAGGGCGTCGACTTCCGCGCGCGCCTTCATACGCCGATCTCGGCGGTGAAGGCCGAGCCCGACCGGCCGGTGACCATGATGCAGCGAGGCTCACAACGCCACGCCGCCCAGCGGCGTCCAGGGCCACGGGTCGGCGCGCTCGGGGCGGGCCACGACGGATCGGCGGCCTCGCTCAGGCTTTCGGCTCGATCTGAATGCTCGGGATCTTGTCGTCGTAAAACGCGAGCCGGCTCGTCAAGTCCCGATGCTCGTCATAGGGATCCTCATAGCTCCAAATGGCGTCGTTCAGCTTCTTGTCTCCAAGCACGATGCTGAAGTAGTGCGCCGTGCCCTTGAACGGGCATTCGGTCGTCGTGTCCGAACGCGCCAGTTTGCTCATCACGACATCCTCGCGAGGAAAGTAGTAGCGCGCGGGGTACTCGTCTTCATCGACGCGGATGACATCGCTCGAGTCCGCGATGACGTTGCCATCAATGGCGACTTTGACCCGTTGTCCGACGTGTTGCTCCCGAACCTTGTGATCCGGCCATTTCTGATGTCCCGGTGACTTTCCCATTGACGATCTCCTTTCGATCCGGCGCGGACGGTTGCTCAATGCGTGCGCGCAGCCACGCGACGCGTCGCCGCCCGATGAAGCGAGCAGTTCGTGTGCCCGTTCAGCAGGGATGCAAACCCGGCGCAGGCATGTGGTGCTCAAGGACGCCGGTGCAGAGCGGACTGTCTGCAAGGCATGTCGCTTGCTCGCATGGAGCCGGCGCAGGCCTTGATTCAAGCTCAAGACGGTCGACCGGCTGTGAAATCCATGAGCCTCGCATCCATTAATCCCGCGACAGGCGAGACGCTCGAGACCTACGACGAGATGTCGGGTGCCGCGGTCGACGCCGCGGTTCGCGACACCCACGAGGCGTATCTGGCCTGGCGGCGCGCGCCGATGGCCGAGCGCGCCCGAATCATGCATGCGGCCGCCGGCCTGCTTCGTGCCAAGGCCGAACCGTACGCCCGGCTGATGGCCCACGAAATGGGCAAGCCGCTGCGCGATGGAATCGCCGAGGCCCAGAAGTGCGCACTGTGCTGCGACTTCTATGCCGACAACGCAGAGCGGCTGCTCGCGCCGGAATCGGTGGTCACCGAGGCGAGCAAGAGCTTCGTCACGTTCAATCCCATCGGCGTCGTGCTCGCCGTCATGCCGTGGAACTTCCCGTTCTGGCAGGTGATTCGCTGTGCAGCGCCGACGCTGATGGCTGGCAACGCCGTGGTGCTCAAGCACGCATCCAATGTGCCCGGCTGCGCGCTGGCGGTCGAGGAGCTGTTTCGCGAGGCCGGGTTTCCGGCCAGCCTGATGCGCGCGCTGATGATCGGCAACGCGCAGGTGCAGGCAGCGATCGAGCATCCGCTCGTGCGCGCTGTGAGCATCACCGGGAGCGGCCCTGCGGGCAGCGCGGTCGCGGCTGCAGCCGGCCGCATGCTGAAGAAGAGCGTGCTCGAGCTCGGCGGAAGCGATCCCTACCTCGTGCTGCAAGACGCCGACCTCGAGCTGGCCGCTGCAGTCTGCGCCAAGGGGCGCCTCGTGAACTCGGGACAAAGCTGCATCGCAGCCAAGCGCTTCATCGTCGTCGATGCGGTGCGCGAAGATTTCGAGCGTCGCTTCGTGCAGAAGATGGCCGCGGCCAAGGTGGGAGACCCGCTCGACATGGCCACGGAAGTCGGTCCGCTCGCCCGGCACGACCTGCGCGAGGCGCTGCAGCGGCAGGTCGACCAGAGCCTGCAACGTGGCGCGCGCTGCCTGCTCGGCGGGCGGGTCCCCGAGGGTCGTGGGGCCTACTACCCGCCGACCGTGCTCACCGGTGTCGGCGTTGGCATGCCCGCCTACCACGAAGAGCTCTTCGGTCCGGTGGCGGCAGTCATCCCGGTCCGTGACGAGGTGCAGGCGGTCGCGACGGCGAACGACTCCAGCTTCGGGCTCGGTGCCGCCGTGATCACGCGCGATCCGGTACGCGGCGAGCGCATCGCAGCCGAGCTGATCGACAGCGGTTGTGTGTTCGTCAACGACTCGGTTCGCTCGGACCCGCGCCTGCCCTTCGGCGGCGTCAAGGACAGCGGCTACGGTCGTAAGCTGTCCGGGTACGGCCTGAAGGAGTTCGTGAACGTGAAGACGGTGGTCATCGCATAGCGGAGAAGCCCATGCCCCACTTGCCTCAAGTTGGCGCGCCCGACCCCGAACTGAAGAACTCGCCGGTCATCGACGAGTTCGAGGAGGAGGACGAGGAGGCTGGCCTGCGCGAAATCGAATTCGAGCAGGGAGCCTGCTACTTCAACGGCGTGAGCTACCCGCTCGGAAGCTATGTGCAAAGCGGCAGCGAGGTGCTGCAGTGCACCGGCGGAGGTGTCTGGACGCGCAAGGCCGAGCGGGACGGGCCGCCGGGGTAGCGCAGCCAGTCGGCCGCTTGCACGAGCCGCTCGGCGTGTTCATGGCTACACCCCCGCCGGATAGGTTTCAGGAGCCTCGGCCGAGCTCCACGCGGCGTTGCGTTCCAGTGGCTCGACCGCCCGGGTGGTGTCGATGTGGATCAGGGCATCGAACTGCTCGGGCAGTTGCGCGAAGAAGTAGTGGCTCTGCCGCTCGGTGTCGGGACGGTAGATGACGCCGATCGCGCGCTCGAGCCGCGGCTCACGCAGCGCCCGCGCATGCCGGGTGGCACCCCGCAGGGGCAGCATGAAGCGAGCCAGGCCGCTGGCGTGCATGACGGCTTCGTAGCTGTCGGCGCGCGACGGCACGACCTGCTTGCGCTCGGCCGGCGCGCCCCAGTCTGAAGCCGCCGTGACGCTGCCGTGGTGGGTGCTGAAGCCCACGAGGACGGCGTCGCGGCCATGCTGCTCGCGCACGAGCTGCCCCACGTTGAGCTCGCCGCGGCGCGCGCCCATCTCGGTGGCGCGGGCGTCGCCGAGGTGCGAGTTGTGCGCCCACACGATGATCCTGGGGCGCGGGCCTCGTGCGCCGAGATGGCGTTCGAGCACGCCGAGCGTTTCGGTCATGTGGCGGTCGCGCAGGTTCCAGGACGACACGTCGCTCAGGTACATCGAGCGGTAGTACGCCTCGGCGTTCTTCACCAGGCGCGCGTTCTGCTCGGCATCGAACGCGTCTTCCGCGCCGGCAGGGCCGCCGTGCGAGGCGGTGGCGGTGCGGCGTCGCAGATCGACCAGCATCGCGATCACCTCGTCCTCGCATCCCTCGGCGTGGCCCAGGCCGGTCATCATTCCGTAGATCTGGCTGTCCTCGCCGAAATGGTCGAAGCAGGCATAACGCTCGCGCGCGCGCCGCGCCGCTTGGGGGTCTGCCTCGTCGAGATAGCGCAGGACCGCCTCCATCGAGCTGTGCAGGCTGTACAGGTCGAGGCCGTAGAAGCCGGTCGTCTCGCGTGCCGGCCGCGTTTCGTTGAACGCGCGCTGCCAATCGATGAAATCCACGACATCCGTGTTGCGCCACATCCAGGTCGGGAAGCGCCTGAAGCCCGCCAGCGCGTCGACCGCGAACTCATCGTCGCCCAGGCCGCGCACGAAGCGGTTGACACGGTAGGCGTCGGGCCAGTCGCCTTCGATGGCGACGGCGTCGAATCCCTTCTCGGCGATCAGGCGCTGCGTGATGCGCACCCGCTCGCGATAGAACTCGTGCGTGCCGTGCGAGGCCTCGCCCAGGAGGACGAAATGGGCGTCGCCCACCAGTTCGAGCAGCGCGTCGTAATCCGCGGCGCAGCCGTTCAACGGCAGGGCGGCAGCGCGCACCGCAGCGACTGCGTCCGTGTCGATGGTGGTTCTCATCGTAGACCTCTAAGCTTCATGCGCCGCGCTGTGGCGCGCGCGCTCCAGCAGGTCGCGCACCTCTTCGTCACTCGTCTGCGCGAAGTCCTCGTACCAGAGGCCGACGGCGCGGAACGGCTCCGGCGTGGTCGCGCAAACGACATCGTCGGCCTCGCGGCGCAGGTCCTCGCAGACGTCGCTGGACGCCGTGGGCACGGCGACGACGGTGCGCCCCGGCTGCATCGTACGCAGTGCTTTCACGGCGGCGAGCATGGTGGAGCCGGTCGCCAGGCCGTCGTCGACCAGGATGACGGTTCGGTTTCGCACCTCGGGTGGTGGCCGCGCATCTCGGTACAGGCTCTCGCGCCGCAGCAGCTCGGCTTGCTCGGTGCGGGTGACTGCCTCGATGTCGTCAGGCGCGATATCGAGCATGCGCACGACGTTGCTGTTGAGCACGCGCACGCCGCCGCTCGCGATGGCGCCCATCGCGAACTCCTCGTGTCCCGGCACGCCGAGCTTGCGCACGATGAAGACATCCAGCGGCGCATGCAGCGCCTGCGCCACCTCGAACCCGACGGGAACGCCGCCGCGCGGCAGCGCCAGCACCAGCACGTCGGGCCGGTTCGCATAAGCGGTCAAGACGCTTGCCAGAGCGCGGCCGGCGTCCCGGCGGTCGCGAAAGACAGGGTTTGGCATTCCAGCTCCTTTCGTCCCGGGCGATCCGTGTTTGGCCGGTCGGAAAGCGTGGTCGCCAGGGGCCCGTCTGAACGGTCGTATCGAGAAGCCGGCAACTCACGTTCCTGGGGGGCGACGCAAATCCACCGGGTCCTCCCGCTCGCAAGGTCAACGGCTCCCCGCAGGCGCCGGCGCAGATGCGGCATGGCTGACGCGCCATACCGTGTTGCCAACGTCATCGGCCACCACCAGGCCGCCGCGCTTGTCGATCGCCACGCCGACCGGTCGCCCGCGCGCGTTCTCGTCGTGATCGAGGAAGCCGGTCAGCACATCGACCATCGATCCATTGGGCTGGCCGCGTTCGAATGGGACGAAGACGACCTTGTAGCCGCTCTTGGGCTTGCGGTTCCACGAGCCGTGCAGGCCGATGAACATGCCGTTCCCGAACGGCGCCGGCAGCACCGCGCCTTCGGAAGTCGTCAGGCCCAGCGGCGCGACGTGCGTGCCGAGCGCATAGTCCGGCTTGACGGCCTTGGCGACGAGCTCGGGCTTGGGCGGCTTCACGCGGTCATCCACATGCGGGCCCCAGTAGCTGTACGGCCAGCCATAGAAGGCACCCTTCTTCACCGATGTCAGGTAGTCGGGCACGAGGTCGCTGCCCAGCTCGTCGCGTTCGTTAACCACCGCCCACAGCACGCCGGACTCCGGCTGCCATGCCAGGCCATTGGGGTTGCGCAGCCCGCTCGCGAAGATCTGCTTGGTGCCGGTGATCGGGTCGACTTCGAGGATCGCAGCGCGGTCCTGTTCCATCTCCATGCCGTTCTCGCCGACGTTGCTGTTGGAGCCGACCGTGACGTAGAGCCTGGTGCCGTCGCGGCTTGCGATGATGTTCTTCGTCCAATGGTGGTTCAGAGGGCCGCCCGGCAGCTCGACGACCTTCTTGCCAGCCTGCGTGATTTGGGTGGCACCCTCCGTGTAGGGGAAGCGCACGACGGCGTCGGCGTTGGCGACGTACAGGTCCGTTCCCACCAGCACCATGCCGAACGGCGAGAACAGGTTCTGAAGGAAGAGATGCTTTTGTTCGGCCACACCGTCGCCGTCGGCGTCGCGCAGCAGGGTGATGCGGTTGGCGCTGGGCACACCGGCGCCCGCCTTCGTCATCGCCTTCTTGATGAACCACGCCTTGACGCCGCCCTTTTCCTCCTTCGGCGGCGCGTTCGACTCGGCCACCAGCACATCGCCGTTGGGCAGCACGTAGAGCCATCGCGGATGGGCCAAGCCGGTGGCAAACGCACGCACGTCGAGTCCCGCGGCGGCTGTGGGCTTGGCGCCTTCGGGCCACCCCTTGGCCGGCGCGATGTCAATCGTCGGAATCAGGGTCTTCTTGGGCCCCGGGAGCTCTGGAATCGGGCCGGTGCCGGCCTCAGGAGGCAGCTTGGAGGTCTCGCCGCACGCCGCCAGAGCCAAGGCCACTGTCGATGGCCACAGAGCGCGTTGAAGCTTCACCGTTGAACTCCTGAGTTGCCCAACCGATGCAGGCGATCCGTGTTCCCGGCTGGCGCACGGCGCGACGACGATCCATCGAGATATCGGACGGCAAGACTTGCCAAGCCGTGGGCAAATACTGCATCTATTTGATTTGGGCTTTTCTGAATTCAACGATATACCCCTCCGTTCGGGCTGAAGCCTGTCGAAGCCAGCGCGCATCTCGATGCAGGCACTTCGACTTGCCTTCAGTCCTGAGCTTGTCGAAGGATCAGTGCGAACGGACGGAGAGTGGGGTACGACGATTGCTGCAAAGCTCTGATGCAGATGCGAAGGAGTACCCCATGACGCAAGTCTCGGACGTAATGACGCGCGGCGTGCGGACGATGTCCCCGAGCGACACGCTGGTGAAGGCGGCGCAGGCCATGGAGGAACTCGACGTGGGCGCCATCCCGGTGTGTGATGGCGAGCGCCTGGTGGGCATGGTGACCGACCGCGACATCGTCCTGCGCGGCGTAGCGCAGGGCCGCCCGGTAGACAGCACCCACCTGGACGAAGTGATGAGCGCTGACCCGCGCTGGTGCTTCGACGACCAGCCGGTCGACGAAGCCCTCGAACAGATGCGCGATGCGCAGATCCGGCGGATGCCGGTGGTCGATCACGACAAGCATCTCGTTGGAATCCTGTCGCTGGGCGATGTGGCGGTCAAGGCCGACGACGCCAAGGCCGGCGAGGCGCTCGGATCAGTCTCCGAGCCGGCCGAGCCGGACCGCTCGGGCCAGTCGCAGGCGAGCGGCGCGGCCGGCGGCGGGTCATCGTCGGGCCAGCCACGCCGCAGCCCGGGATAAGTTTCCGCGCTCAGTCATGACGTGACGAACTGACCCCGTGATGGCCCTTGCCTTCAGGAGCATGCTCGTCTTCATTTTCGAGTTCATGCAAGCCGGTTCGTCCAGGCAGTCTTCGCTGCCGACGCCCGCGCCACCTCCACCCGGGCCCGATGTTCTCCCCGAGATAGAACCCCTACCGCCGGGGCCGGACATCGCGCCGCCGCCGGAGATCGACGTGCCCAGGCCGCCGGAGAACCCCGTCCCCGTGCACGAGCCGCCCGGCATGCCTCCGCCGCATGCGTGAGCGAAGCGGCAAGGGAACTGGGTCCGGAGGGCGTCATTCGCTTTCCCGCAAGGCGCGCAGCACCAGCGCGCGATAGAGGAAGTCGCGAGCGCGGGCCGGCTGCGCGAGTCCGAGCCGGGCCAAATCCTCGCGCTCCGTGTCATTCGCGGCCATGGCGACCAGTCCCTGTGCGG
>CBFHAS010000093.1:0-17264 GCA_965653625.1 uncultured Burkholderiaceae bacterium
TTCCCAGGCCCGCAACCCCGCTGTACACCTAAGCCGTGGCATAGAAATTGGTGCTGTGGGTGGTGACCCTTATTTACACGGCCGGCACACCAAGCAACGAAAACGCCCCGCATCGCGGGGCGTTTTCGTTGGAGCCCCACCGACCGCCCGGCGTGCGTTCAGTTGGTCTGAGCCAGTTGCTCAAGGATCGCCGGATTCTCCAGCGTGGATGTGTCCTGCGTGATCGGCTCATCTTTGGCGATGGAGCGCAGCAGCCTGCGCATGATCTTGCCCGAGCGCGTTTTGGGCAGGTTGTCGCCGAAACGGATGTCCTTGGGCTTGGCGATGGGACCGATCTCCTTGGCCACCCAGTTGCGCAGCTCGTTGGCGATCTTCTTCGCCTCCTCTCCCGAGGGCCGAGGCCGCTTGAGCACTACGAACGCGCAGATGGCCTCACCGGTGGTGTCATCAGGCCGCCCCACCACTGCCGCCTCGGCAACCAACGCGGTGTGCGCCACAAGCGCCGATTCAATCTCCATCGTGCCCATGCGGTGTCCCGACACGTTCAACACGTCGTCGATGCGGCCTGTGATGGTGAAGTAGCCGCGCTCCGCGTCGCGGCTGGCACCATCACCTGCCAAGTAGTAGCCGCGCAGCTCGGACGGGTAATAGCTCTTCTTGTAGCGCTCCGGGTCACCCCAGATCGTTCGGATCATGCTGGGCCAGGGCTTCTTGATGACCAGGATGCCGCCCTGCCCGTTCGGTACGTCGCCACCCATCTCATCGACGATGGCTGCTTCGATGCCCGGGAAGGGCAGCGAGCACGAGCCCGGCACAAGCGGCGTCGCGCCAGGTAGCGGCGTGATCATGTGACCGCCCGTTTCGGTCTGCCACCAGGTGTCGACCACCGGGCAGCGCCCGCCGCCCACGTTCTGGTGGTACCACTCCCAAGCTGCCGGGTTGATGGGCTCGCCCACCGTGCCCAGGATGCGCAGACTGGAAAGGTCGTAGCTGCGGGGGTGGACCTTCTCGTTCGATTCCGCCGCCTTGATAAGCGAGCGGATGGCCGTGGGCGCGGTATAGAAAACCGTCACCTTGTGGTCCTGAATGATCTTCCAGAAACGACCCGCGTCCGGGTAGGTCGGGATTCCTTCGAACACCACCTCGGTGCCGCCGAGCGCTAGCGGACCATAAGTGATGTACGTATGCCCGGTCACCCAGCCGATGTCGGCGGTGCACCAGAACACATCATCATCCTTCAGGTCGAACGTCCACTTCGTGGTGAGCGCAGCCATGAGCAGGTAGCCGCCGGTGCTGTGCTGCACGCCCTTGGGCTTGCCGGTGGAGCCGGAGGTGTACAGCAGGAAGAGCGGGTGTTCGGCACCGACCCATTCGGGCTCGCAAGTGCTCCCTTGGCCCGCAGTGAGCTCATGCATCCAGCTGTCGCGGGCACTCCAGGCGATGTCGCCTCCGGTGCGCCGGTAGACGATCACGTTCTTGATCGAGTCGCAGCCGCCCAGGCCCAGCGCCTCGTCCACGATCGACTTCAGCGGCAGCGCCTTGCCACCGCGTTGCTGCTCGTCGGCAGTGATCACCATCACGGCGCCGGCGTCCTCGATGCGGTCGCGCAGCGACTGCGCCGAGAAGCCGCCGAACACCACCGAATGCGTGGCCCCTATGCGGGCGCAGGCCTGCATGGCCACCACGCCTTCCACACTCATGGGCATGTAGATGACGACGCGGTCGCCTTTCTTCACCCCCCGGGCCTTGAGCACGTTGGCCATGCGGCAGGTGAGCTCGAGCAACTCGCTGTAAGTGACGCGCGTCACCGTGCCGTCATCGGCCTCGAAAACGATGGCCGTCTTGCCGCCCTTTCCGGCTTCCACGTTGCGGTCGAGGCAGTTGTACGAGACGTTGAGCTCGCCGTCCTCGAACCACTTGAAGAAGGGCGCGTTGCTGGTGTCGAGCACCTTGGTGAAAGGCTTCTTCCAGCTCAACAGTTCGCGGGCCTGGCGCGCCCAGTAACCGGCATAGTCGGCCGCCGCCTCGGCGCAAAGCTTCTCGTAGGCAGCCATTCCCGAAACATAGGCTCGCTGGGCAAGCGCCTTGGGCGGGGAGTACAACTTGGTGGCGTTTTCCGACATGCGTGTCTCCTGGAGAAAACGTTGTGGACTGTTGCGCACCTTAGGCAGGCGCTCTTACGAACGGCTTACTCTAAGTCAGCGGAAGGCGCGCCATCCGCGCCACCTACAATTTTCAGGAATCCGGCAAATCCCTGAAAACACCCCATGGCCTACGTGCAAGAGCGACTCCAGAACCCCACGACCTCCAAGCTTCGAGCCCTTCCCAACCTGATCTTCATGAGCCGATGGCTGCAGCTGCCGCTGTACCTCGGCCTTATCCTCGCGCAGGGGGTTTACGTGTATCACTTCTGGGTGGAGCTGGTGCACTTGGTGGAGGCGGTGTTCGGCAGCCAGGCGGCATTGAACATGCTTGTCACCAGCGTGGGCTACACGTCCACGGTGACCGTCAGCAAGCTGAACGAGACGATCATCATGCTCGTTGTGCTCGCCCTCATCGACGTGGTCATGATCTCCAATCTGCTCATCATGGTGATCGTCGGCGGCTACGAGACCTTCGTTTCCCGGCTGCGGCTCGAAGGCCACCCCGACCAGCCCGAATGGCTCAGCCATGTGAACGCCTCGGTGCTCAAGGTCAAGCTGGCCACCGCCATCATCGGCATCAGCTCGATCCACCTTCTGAAAAGCTTCATCAACGCCGCCAATTACACCGAGCACACCCTCATGTGGCAGACGCTGATCCACGCGGTGTTCCTGTTCTCGGCGCTCGCCATTGCGTTGGCGGATCGGCTGATGAGCGGCCACACGCCGACCGGCGCGCACTAGCGACACCCGCGCAGCGACCGGCCGGATAATGCCGGCTGTCTTTCGCTTCGCGCCTCCGTCATGACCAGCATCCGTCACGCCGATTTCGTCGACAGCGTCGCCGCCGCGCTGCAGTACATCAGCTACTACCACCCGGCCGATTACATCGCCCATCTCGCGCGCGCCTACGAGGCCGAGCAGAACCCGGCAGCCAAGGACGCGATCGCGCAGATCCTCACGAACTCGAAGATGTGCGCCGAGGGCCGGCGCCCCATCTGCCAGGACACCGGCATCGTCAACGTGTTCATCAAGGTCGGCATGGAAGTGCGCTTCGAGGGCTTTCCCGCCGGCCTCGAGGAGGCGGTGAACGAGGGCGTGCGGCTCGGCTACAACCACCCCGACAACAAGCTGCGCGCCAGCATCGTGGCGGACCCGCATTTCGAGCGCAAGAACACGCGGGACAACACGCCTGCGGTGGTGCACGTATCGCTGGTGCCGGGCAACACAGTCGACGTGCAGGTCGCCGCCAAGGGCGGCGGCAGCGAGAACAAGAGCAAGTTCGTGATGATGAACCCCAGCGACAGCCTGGTCGACTGGGTGCTCAAGACGGTGCCCGCCATGGGTGCCGGCTGGTGCCCGCCGGGCATGCTGGGCATCGGCATCGGCGGCACGGCAGAAAAGGCGATGCTCCTGGCCAAGGAAAGCCTCATGCAGGACATCGACATGTATGAGCTCAAGCAGCGGGGCCCGAGCAACAGGGTCGAAGAATTGCGCATCGAGCTGTGCGACAAGATCAACGCGTTGGGCATCGGCGCGCAGGGGCTGGGTGGCCTCACCACGGTGCTCGACGTCAAGATCGCCACGTATCCGACGCATGCGGCGAGCAAGCCCGTCGCCATGATCCCCAACTGCGCCGCCACGCGCCATGCGCACTTCGTGCTCGATGGCTCAGGCCCCGCCTATCTGGAACCGCCGAGCTTGGATCTGTGGCCCGACGTGCACTGGGCGCCCGACTACAACAAGAGCCGGCGCGTGAACCTGGACATGCTCACCCGTGAGGAAGTGGCGAGTTGGAAGCCGGGCGACACCTTGCTGCTCAACGGCAAAATGCTCACCGGCCGCGACGCCGCGCACAAGCGCATCCACGACATGCTGAGCCGCGGCGAGCCCTTGCCGGTGGACTTCGGCGGCCGCGTCATCTACTACGTCGGCCCGGTGGACCCTGTGCGCGACGAGGCGGTGGGCCCGGCCGGCCCGACCACCGCGACCCGCATGGACAACTTCACCGAGATGATGCTGGCCCAGACCGGCCTCATCGCCATGATCGGCAAGGCCGAGCGCGGGCCGGTCGCCATCGAAGCCATCAAGAAGCACAAGAGCGCCTACCTCATGGCCGTGGGCGGCGCCGCCTACCTTGTGGCCAAGGCGATCAAGGCCGCCAAGGTGGTTGGCTTTGCCGACCTCGGCATGGAAGCGATCTACGAGTTCGAAGTGAACGACATGCCGGTCACCGTGGCAGTGGATGCACAAGGCACCTCGGTGCACCAGACGGGGCCAAAGGAGTGGCAAGCGAAGATCGGGAAGATTCCGGTCGCCGCAACTTGATCCGCTGAAATCGGGGTGGGCGAAGCGCAGGATCGGGCCACCCCACCGCAGGCTGTTCGCCGCTACACCCTCTCGATGCAAGCGTACGCCGAGTGCGCGTGGATCGACTCAAAGTTCTCCACTTCCACGCGATAGCGTCCGACGCGCGCATCGGCATTGAGGCGCAGCGCCACGTCACGCACGAGATCCTCGACAAACTTGGGGTTTTCGTAAGCACGCTCGGTCACCCACTTCTCGTCCGAGCGCTTGAGCATGGGCCAGATTTCGCTGGAAGCACAGTCCTCGGCAAAGCGCACGAGTTCGCTCCACCCGATGTCCTGCAACAACTCCACGCGCAAGGTCACGTGGGAACGCTGGTTGTGCGCGCCGTAGTCGGAGATTTCCTTGGAGCAGGGACACAGCGACTTCACCGGCACCACCACTTCGCACCACACCGCCAAGTGGCCGTTGCGCGACTCGGCAATCCAGCGGCCCTGGTATTCCAGCAAACTCTCCACCCCCGACACCGGCGCGCGTTTGCGCAGGAAGAACGGAAAGCGCGCTTCGATTCGGCCTTCCGCGGCATTCAGCCGGTGGAGCATGGCGGCCAGCCCATCGCGCAACGCGGCGGCATCCAATGGCGATGCGATCTCGTTCAGCCAGCCAACGAAGCGCGACATGTGCGTGCCCTTCTGGTCGGCTGGTAATGCGACGTCCAGATCCCATTGGCCCACGGTGGGCAGTACGGCACTGCCGAGACGCAGTTCCAGGGGGTAGCGCACATCCTTGATGCCCACGCGCTGGATGGCGAGGCGGCGCCCGTCACGCTCGCTTTGCGTGTCGGGAATGTGCAGCGCTTCTTTCAGATTGCTCATGTCATGTTCGTTGCCGGACCCCGGGCAGCGCCGCGGTCGGCGCCCACCTTCCTGCCCTCATGGCCCGCAAGCATGTCATCAAAAGGCCGATTGCGGGTCCGCAAGGGCATGGCGACCCCCTGGGTGGAGCAAGCCGCTCTCAGAGATTGACGGCGGGCCGTACCAGGGCGGGCCGGGTGCCGAAGCGCTTGAGCACGGATTGTTCGATGCCCGAAGCGTCCAGGCCGCAGAGCGCCAGCAGCTTGGCCGGGTCACCATGCTCGACAAACTCGTCGGGCAGGCCGAGAGCCAGCACAGGCGTCGACAAGCCCGCGGCGTGCAGGGCCTCCATCACCGCGCTGCCGGCACCGCCCATCGTGCAGCCCTCTTCCACGGTGACGATGGCATCGTGACTGCGCGCGATCTCGGTCACCAGCGCCACATCGAGCGGCTTGACGAAGCGCATGTTTGCCACGGTGGCATCGAGTCGCTCCGCCGCTGCCAGCGCCGGGTAGAGCAAGCTGCCAAACGCGAGGATGGCGATGCGCCGACCACCCTGTGCCGCCCCGCGCGTGGCCTGGCGTTGGATCTCGCCCTTGCCGAACGGAATGGCTGTCATCTCGGCCTGGATTTCGGCGCCGATGCCGCTGCCCCGCGGGTAGCGCACGGCCACTGGGTGATCTTGCAAGAAGCCGGTGTAGAGAAGCTGCCGGCACTCGTTTTCATCGGCCGGCGTGAGCACGCTCATGTTCGGAATGCAGCGCAGGAAGGCGATGTCATAGGCGCCGGCGTGCGTGGGACCATCAGAACCTACCAGGCCGGCGCGGTCGAGTGCAAACAGCACCGGCAGCTTCTGCAGCGCGACGTCATGAATCAGTTGGTCGTAGGCCCGCTGCAGGAAGGTGGAGTAGATGGCCACTACCGGCTTCACGCCTTCGCAGGCCAAGCCCGCGGCGAACGTGACCGCGTGCTGCTCTGCGATACCTACGTCGTGGTAGCGCGCGGGGAAACGCCGCTCGAACTCCACCATGCCCGATCCCTCGCGCATGGCGGGCGTGATGCCCACCAGGCGCTTGTCTTTCTCGGCCATGTCGCACAGCCATTGGCCAAACACCTGTGTAAATGTGGGCTTGGACGCCTGGGCGGGTTTTTGCAGACCCACCTTGGGATCGAACTTGCCGGGGCCGTGGTACTTGATCGGGTCGGCCTCGGCCAGCTTGTAGCCGCAGCCTTTCTTCGTGACGACGTGCAGGAACTGGGCACCAGGCTTGTCGCGCAGGTTCTCCAGCGTGGGGATGAGTGAATCGAGGTCGTGGCCGTCGATCGGGCCCACGTAGTTGAAGCCGAACTCCTCGAAGATCGTGCCGGGCACGACCATGCCCTTGGCATGCTCCTCCAGCCGGCGTGCCAGCTCGAACAGCGGCGGTGCGTTCTTGAGCACCTGCTTCGCGCCCTCCCGGGCCGCGGCGTAGAACTTTCCGCTCATCAGCCGCGCGAGGTAGCGGTTGAGTGCGCCCACGGGCGGCGAGATCGACATGTCGTTGTCGTTGAGCACAACGAGCATGTCGGGCTGCCCGCACGCGTGCGGCATGCCAGCGTTGTTCAGCGCCTCGAACGCCATGCCAGCGGTCATGGCGCCGTCGCCAATGATGGCCACGGCCTTGCGCTTGTCGCCTCTCATCTTGGCGGCCACGGCCATGCCGAGCGCCGCGGAGATGGAGGTGGACGAATGCGCCGTGCCGAAGGTGTCGTACTCGCTCTCGTCGCGGCGAGGGAAGCCGCTGATGCCACCCCATTGACGCAGCGTATGCATGCGTTCGCGGCGGCCGGTGAGAATCTTGTGGGGGTAGGTCTGATGGCCCACGTCCCACACGAGGCGGTCGCTCGGCGTCTCGAAGACGTAGTGCAGCGCGATGGTGAGCTCCACCGTGCCCAGGTTGGACGACAGGTGTCCGCCCGTCTGCGACACGCTTTGCAGCACGAAGTCACGCAGCTCGGTGGCAAGCTGCTTGAGCTCGGTCCGCGACAGGCGGCGTAGATCGGCCGGGCTGTGGATCGATTGAAGCAAAGGATGGTTATTCATCAAGGGGCTTCAGTTATCTCGTTCAACGACCTTGTCGGCCAGCACGCTCAACCATGCCGCATCGGGCAGGCCGCCGCGAACGAGCGCCTCCTGCGCCTTGTCGCGCAGTTCGGCGGCATGGCGTCGCGCCGCCTCGAGCCCGAGCACGCTTACGTAGGTGGGCTTGTTGTGGTGCATGTCCTTGCCCGCTGTCTTGCCGAGCGTTTCGGATGCCTGCGTCACATCGAGGATGTCGTCCACGACCTGGAACGCCAGGCCCAGCGCATCGCCGAAGGCGGCCAGCGCCTGCCATTGCGCAGGCGTCGTGCGCCCGCAGGCGGCACCCATGAGCACGCTGGCCTGGAGCAGCGCGCCGGTCTTGCGGTGATGCATGTCGCGCAAGGTGTGCTCGTCCAACTGCACGCCGATGCTGGCCAGGTCGATCGCCTGGCCGCCGGCCATGCCGGCATGACCTGCCGCGCGCGCCACGAGACCACACAGCCGCGCCTGCAATGCAGGTGGCACGCCCCCGGACGAGCCGGGGAAGTCGGCACTGTCCTGTGGCGTAGGCGTAAGGACCTCGAACGCCAGCGCCTGCATGGCATCGCCGGCGAGCATCGCCTGTGCCTCACCGTACTGCACATGGACCGTGGGCTTGCCCCGGCGCAGCACGTCGTTGTCCATGCAGGGCATGTCGTCATGCACCAGCGAATACGCATGGATCAGCTCCACGGCGCAGGCTGCGCGAAGCGCAGCTTCATGCAGCCCGCTGACCGCATGGGCGGCGGCCAGGACCAGCAGCGGACGCACCCGCTTGCCGCCATCGAGCACGCCGTAACGCATGGCCAGCCCCAGGCCGGCCGGCGCATCGACAGGCACCCAGCGCACGAGCGCAGCTTCGACGTTCTTCAGCTCCTGGTTCACCCAGGAATCGAATTCGGCACGCTTCATGCGGGGATCCAGGGTTTGAGCTGCCCGTCTTCAAGAACCTTGACCTGCTGCTCCACGGCTTCCAACCGCGCGCGGCAGAACTGGAGCAACTCCGCACCCCGACGGTAGCTCTGCAGCAGCTGGTCCAGTGGCAACTGGCCGTTTTCCATGGCGCCGACCAAGCGCTCCAGCTCGGCCAGGGCGTCTTCGTAGGAGGCGGGTTCGGCTTGCGCGCCGGCAGACGAGGGCGGGGTGACGGGCATCTTCACGGGATGAAACTCCCATTGTAGTGAGGCGGTCCTGGACTCGAAGCACCAAAGGGGCAAAAAGCAACCCGCGGCTACAATCCCCGGCCCACTTGGGGAACCCCTCGCCCACGGCGGGCTCACTGACTTTCATCTTTCCAGTTTCCCGATGCGGCGGACGGGGGCCGTTTGCGCAGCGCGGGGGCGGTTTGACATTGGTTTTTGGAGATCCTGGGGATCATGTCCGACCTGAGCATCACGCTTGACGCGCTCGAGCGAAGCCAATCGCAGCTTTCGGTGACCAACTATTTCGACGACGAGCTGCTTCGTCGCGAGAAGAAGCTTATCTTCGAGCGCGGTCCTCGCTACGTCGGGCACGAACTCTGGGTGCCCGAGACCGGCGATTACTACGCGATGCCCCAGGAGGGCGAAGGACGCGCCCTGGTGCGCACGCCACAAGGCGTGGAACTGGTTTCCAACGTGTGCCGCCACCGCCAAGCGGTGATGCTGCGCGGGCGCGGCAACACGCCCGGCAACATCGTGTGCCCGCTGCACCGCTGGACCTACGACCTCCAGGGCCGGCTGATCGGCGCGCCGCATTTCGCCGAGGACCCGTGCCTGAACCTGAAGAACTACCCGATCCGCCACTGGAACGGCCTCCTCTTCGAGGACAACGGCCGCGACATCGCCGCCGACCTGGCGCGGCTCGGCCCCAAGATTGACCTCGACTTCAGCGGCCACGTGCTCGACAAGGTCCAGGTGCACGAGTGCGACTACAACTGGAAGACCTTCATCGAGATCTACCTCGAGGACTACCACGTCGGCCCCTTCCACCCCGGACTGGGCCAGTTCGTCACCTGCTCCGACCTGCGTTGGGAGTTCGGCGAGCACTACTCGGTGCAGACGGTGGGCATCCACAACGAGCTGGCCAAGGCGGGCTCGGACGTGTACCGGCGGTGGCGCGACGCGGTGCTGGCCTTCCGCAACGGCCAGCCACCGAGGCACGGCGCGATCTGGCTCACCTACTACCCGAACATCATGGTGGAGTGGTACCCGCACGTGCTGGTCATCTCCACGGTCTTCCCCAAAGGGCCTCAGAAGACGATCAACCTGGTGGAGTTTTACTACCCGGAAGAGATCGTCGCGTTCGAGCGCGAGTTCGTGGATGCGCAGCAGGCGGCGTACTGGGAAACGTGTGTTGAGGACGACGAGATCGCCGTACGCATGGAAGCCGGCCGCAGGGCCCTCATGGAACGCGGCGACGATGAGGTGGGGCCGTACCAGAGCCCAATGGAAGATGGCATGCAGCACTTCCACGAGTGGTACCGGCGCACGATGACGCCTCGCTGAGGCTTCTCGTCGCAGTGCCGACGCAAGCATCATGGGAGAAGCGAATGCCGTGGCCCGGCGGGCACAATCGCGCCCCATGTCTGCCGCCTCGTTGATGGTCATTGCGTGCCTGCTCTTCGCCGCCATGGGGGTGTGCGTCAAGCTGGCCTCGGGGTACTACGCCACCGGTGAAATCGTGTTCTACCGCGGCCTCATCGGCGCCCTGATGATTGGGCTGATGAGCCGCCGGCGGGGCACCTCGCTGCGCACCTCGGTGCCTGCGGCGCACTTCTGGCGCAGCCTGAGCGGCGTCACCGCCCTGGGGCTATGGTTTTACGCGATCGCACACTTGCCGCTGGCGACCGCGATGACGCTCAACTATTCGTCGTCGGTGTGGATGGCCGTATTCCTGATCGCTAGCGCCTGGGTGCTCGGCACGCAGCGGGTGGATGGCCGGCTGGTGGCCGCCGTGCTGCTTGGCTTCACTGGCGTGGCGCTCATCCTGCAGCCCACCATCGCTGAGCGGCAGATTTGGTACGGCCTCGTCGGCCTGCTGTCCGGCATGGTCTCCGCCACGGCCTACCTGCAGGTCGCCGCGTTGGGCCGCACCGGCGAGCCGGAAGGCCGGATCGTCTTCTACTTCTCCGTCGGCAGCATCGTCGGCGGCGCATTGATGACCACCTTGCTTGAGCGCTGGCACGCCCATACCTGGCGGAGCTTCGGCCTGCTGCTCGCCGTGGGGCTGCTCGCCACCGTCGCCCAGTTGCTCATGACCCGCGCCTACGCGAAGGGCCGGGCGCTGGTGAACGCGAGCCTGCAGTACCTGGGCATTGCGTTCTCCTTCCTGTTCGGCGTGGTGCTGTTCGATGACCGCATCACCTGGACGGCGCTGGCCGGCATGCTGCTGATCGTGGCGGCAGGCGTGCGTGCCACCTTGCTGCGCACGCGCGCCACGCCCATGTTGCCCAAGACACACACCATCGAGCCGGAAGGCACCGTTCGCCCATGAGCTTCACCACCCTGATCTCCGCCGAGCAGCTCAAGCACGCCCTGCGCGCCCGTCCTGCACCCGTCGTTCTGGACACCGGTTTCGACCTGGGGGACACGGCCGCGGGCGAGCGAGCGTGGCGAGAGGGCCATGTGCCCGGCGCGCATTACCTGCACCTCGACCACGACCTCTCGGGCGCCAAGACAGGTGCCAACGGCCGGCACCCGCTGCCCGCACGTGAAGCGTTCGCCGCGCGAATCGGGGCGCTGGGCATCGGACCGGACACGCAGGTCGTCGTGGTCGACCGCCAGCAAGGCGCCATGGCGGCGCGTGCCTGGTGGATGCTGGGTTGGCTCGGCCACCGAGCGGTGGCCGTGCTCGACGGCGGCTGGCAAGCCTGGGTGGCCGCCGGTGGCGAGGTCGAGACACAGCCATCCGCCGCGCCCGGCGGCCCGTCCTATCCGCTGGCCGAGCCGCTGCGCCCGACCATCGATGCCGCCTCGCTGGCCGCCATGGGGGGTCGCGTACGGGTCCTCGACGCGCGCGCGCCCGAGCGCTTTCGCGGCGAGGTCGAGCCACTGGACGCCCAGGCCGGCCACATCCCGGGCGCGCTGAACCGCTTTTTCAAAGACAACCTCGACGCCGACGGCCGATTCAAGGCTCCTGGCCGCCTGCGCGCCGAGTTCGAGCCACTGGTGGCAGGGCATCGCGCCGAAGCCGTCATCCATCAATGCGGCTCAGGCGTAACGGCGTGCCACAACCTGCTGGCCATGGAAGCCGCAGGGCTGGGCTGCTCGGTGCTCTACCCGGGTTCCTGGAGCGAGTGGTCCGCCGACCCGGGTCGGCCCGTGGCACGAGGCTGAGGCGCCGACGTGGGCACCGCTTGACGCGGCGCAAGCCGCGGACGATGGTCGAGTGGAACATTGGCCGGGTGGTCTTGTTCCAAACACCGGACTTCGAAGGAGGTGACCATGTTCACGCGCATTCTTGTGCCTACCGATGGTTCCGACATCACTGCGAAGGCGGTGGACGTCGCCATCCGACTGGCAGATTCGCTCGGCGCCCGGCTGTACACCATCAGCGTGAAGGAGCCCTTTCCCTACAGCGCCATCTCCGAGATGCAGCCCACGCCGCCACAGGAATTCTTCGATGCGCAGGAGCGGATTGCCACGAGCCGCATCCAGTCGGTGCGCGAAGCGTGCGAGAAGGCCGGCGTCGCCTGCGAAGGGCACACCCTTGAAGCGCTACACCCGTGGGAGGCGATCATCGAGCACGCACAGCGCATGGAGTGCGACCTGCTCGTCATGGCCTCGCACGGTCGCCGCGGCGTGACTGCGCTGCTGCTGGGCAGCGAGACTCAAAAGGTTCTCACGCACAGCAAGATCCCGGTGCTGGTCGTGCGTTGAGGCTCTTCAGTGATCGTGCAGCGCGGTCGTCGCCAGCACGATCAGCAGCAGCCCGGCACCCAGCCAGAAGAGCTGCAGCGCGGTGTCGCGCCATGACAGGCGGTGCTGCAGCTGCGGGATGAGGTCGGCCACCGCCACATAAATGAAGCTGCTGGAGGCCACCACGAGCAGATAGGGAAAGAGCTGCTGCCAAGAGCCGACGACAAAGTAGCCCAGCACGCCCCCCACGACCGCCGCAAAACCGGACAGCGCGTTGTAGAACAACGCCTTGCGCCGCGAAAGCCCGGCGTTGAGCAGCACGATGTAGTCGCCCACCTCCTGCGGTATCTCGTGCGCCACCACGGCCACAGCGGTCACGATGCCGACCTGCACGTCGGCCAGGAAAGCGGCGGCAATGATGACCCCATCGCAGAAGTTGTGGATGCTGTCGCCCATGAGCACCAGCAGGCCGCCGCGGCCGGCTTGCTGGCGGTCGAAGCCGTGGTGGTGATGGTGTTCATCGCCCTCGTGGTGATGCTGATGCCGATACAGCTCCGCTTTCTCTAGCAGGAAGAAGAACAGCAGGCCGCCGAGCAGCGTGGCGAACAGTTCCTGCGGATCGGTCTGACTCTCGAAGGCCTCCGGCAGCACGTTCAGCAGCGCCGTGCCGAGCAGCACGCCGGCCGACAGGCTGACCAGATCGCGCACGATCCGTGAAAGCACGCTGACGGTGAGCGTGGCCGCCACGAAAACCGAAAGCAGGCCGCCGGCCAGCGTGGCAAGGACGATGTAGAGCAGATTCATGGCGCAACAATCAAACAAACAGGCCGCGCGGTGCGCGGCCTGTGGGGCAAGCATTGTCAACGATCACGCCATGGGGCGACCTTCGAGCGGCCGTCAGCCGCGGGGATGGTGCCGCGCATGCAGTGCCCGCAGCCTCTCACGCGCGACGTGGGTGTAGATCGTGGTGGTGGAGATGTCGGCATGGCCCAGCAGCATCTGTACCGCGCGCAAGTCCGCGCCATGGTTCAGCAGGTGGGTGGCGAAAGCGTGACGCAGCGTATGGGGCGACAGCGGCACTTGCACGCCGCCACGCAGGGCATGCTGCTTGATGAGCTTCCAGAACATCTGCCGCGTCATCGGGCCCCCGCGTGCGGTGACGAACAGCGCATCACTCACCTGCCCGCCCAGGATGGCGCCGCGCGCCTCGGCCAGGTAGCGCTGAAGCCACGCGTGCGCCTCCTCGCCGAAGGGCACGAGGCGCTCGCGCGCGCCCTTGCCCGTGGCCCGCAGAGCGCCCTCCGCCAGTCCCACATGCACGCTCTTGAGCCCCACCAGCTCGCTCACGCGCAAGCCGCTCGCGTACATCAGCTCCAGCATGGCCCGGTCGCGCAGGCCGAGCGGTGTGGACACATCGGGTGCGGCGAGCAGCGCCTCGACCTGGGCTTCGCTCAGCGTCTTGGGCACTCGCAGCGGCTGACGGGCGGCCAACAGCCTGAGCGTCGGATCGGCCAGCAGCAGCCGCTCGCGCACCGCCCAGCGGAAGTAGCGCTTGAACACGGTGAGTCGCCGGTTGGCTGTGGTCGCCTTGCTGGCGGCGTGGCGAGCAACGGCATAGGCATGAAAGTCGGCCTCGGTACTCTCGTTGAGCGAGCGGCCGTGCTCGCGCACGAGCCACGCGGCATACAGGGAG
This sequence comes from uncultured Burkholderiaceae bacterium, assembly GCA_965653625.1. Taxonomy (GTDB): domain Bacteria; phylum Pseudomonadota; class Gammaproteobacteria; order Burkholderiales; family Burkholderiaceae_C; genus Albitalea. The sequence goes on from CBFHAS010000093.1 coordinate 13,935, forward strand.
AGATCGCGGCGATAAGCAGCCAGCGTGTTCGCAGCCAAGCCTTCCTCGATCCACAGGGCGGCGATGAAGCGATCGATGGCGTCGCGGCTGTCGGTGTCCGGGCTCATTGAGGCAATGAAAAAGGGAGCCACGCGGGCTCCCTGGCATTGTCGGGCGGCGCAGGCCGCGTCATTCGAGCGTGAGCTTTTGCTTGGCGACCACCTGCTTGTAGATCTCGTACTCGGCCTTGATCTGCTGCGCGAACTGCTCCGGCGTGTTGAGCACCAGCAGCGAGCCGGTGTCCTCGATGCGCTTGCGCACCGCCGGATCCTCGACCGTCTTCTTCACCGCGGTGGCCACCTTGTCGACGATGCCCTGCGGCAAGCCCTTGGGGCCCAGCACGCCGTAGTAGGCCATGCGGTTCACCGGCTCCAAACCCACCTCCTTGAAGGTGGGCACATTGGGCAACACGGCCAGTCGTTGCGGGGCGGCGACGACGATGGGGATCAGCCGACCATCCTTGATGAAGGGCAGTGCCGAGGGCAGGTTGTCGAAGATGATCGGCACCTGCCCGGCGACCGTGTCGCTGAGCGCGGGGCCCGCGCCGCGGTACGGGATATGGGTGATGAACGTACCCGACAGGCTCTTGAAAAGCTCCATCTGCATGTGCCCGATGCCGCCGGTGCCCGAGCTGGCGAAGGAGTACTTGCCGGGCTTGCTTTTCACCTCGGCCAGAAAGGACTTGTAGTCCTTGCCGACGAAGGAGGGATGCACGGCAATGACATTGGGCGTGGCCGCGATGTTGATGATCGGCGTGAAGTCCGTCACCGGGTCGTAGCCGATCTTCTTGTTGATCGCCGGGTTGGAGGCGGTGGTGGATACCGTGGCCATGCCCAACGTGTAGCCATCGGGTGCGGCCTTGATGAGCTCCAGGGCGCCGATGGACCCGCCGCCGCCGCCCTTGTTTTCGACGATCAGCGGCTGGCCCAGCGCGGTCTGGATACGCTCGCCCACCACTCGGGCGATGATGTCCGTCGTGCCCCCCGGGGCAAAGGGCACGACCATGCGCACCGGCTTGGTGGGATAGGTTTGTGCCCATGCGGCACTGCCCGCACCGAGGGTGGCCGAAGCCAGGATGGCCTCGATGATGGTTCTGCGTTGCATAAGGTCTCCTTGAATCGATGAAGTATCGGGCGCCGTTGTCCCGCCCGAGCGTGCCACGCTACGCCAGCCCTCTGCGGGATTCCCCAGGAAGACCATCGCGTCGCCCCGACGGGCTCCATGGTGCAACCCGCGCCGACATGCGCGATTGGGGGAACTACGAACGCTTCGGCGCCTCGCCCACGTCCAGCGCAAGTGCCCAGTCGATGTGCTCGCGCACCAGGGGACTGGCCGTCTCTCGCGCCTCGCGCAGCGCCTTTGCGGCAGGCTCGCCGGCACCCGCGCGCAGCGCATTGCCCAGGGCCACAGCGAGGTTGCGGCGCCAGCGCTCATAGCCGATGCGACGGATGGAGCTACCCTCGGTGCGCCGCAGGAACTCCTCCTCGGACCAGCACCACAACGCGAGCAGCGAGCCCCCGGCGAACCCGTCGCGCGTGTCGAAGTCGGGGAGTTGGCTTCGCACGGCGTACTTGTTCCAGGGGCAGACGAGCTGGCAGTCGTCACACCCGTAGATCCGGTTGCCAATCAGCGGACGCAGCTCCTCGGGGATGGGGCCCGCATGCTCGATGGTGAGGTAGGAGATGCAGCGCCGGGCGTCCAGCCGGTACGGCGCCACGATGGCCTGCGTGGGACAGACATCGAGGCACGCGCGGCAGCTGCCGCAATGCGGCGTCACCGGCGGCGTGACGGGCAGCGGCAGATCCACGTAGATCTCGCCCAGGAAAAACATCGACCCGCCCTCGCGGTGCAGCGCCAGCGTGTGCTTGCCGCGCCACCCGATCCCGCTTCGCGAGGCGAGCTCCACTTCGAGCACCGGCGCGGAGTCCGTGAACACCCGGTGACCGAAAGGCCCCACTTCTTCGGCGAGGCGGTCGGCGAGCTTCTGCAGCCGCGTTCGCAGCACCTTGTGATAGTCGCGTCCGCGGGCATAGAGCGAGACCTGGGCCCGCGCCGGATCGCCCAGCCGCTGCCATTCGATGGCCTGCCAACCCTCGGGCGTGCCGCGGGGAAGGTAGTCCATGCGGGCGGTGATCGCGCGCACCGTGCCCGGCACCAGCTCGGCCGGGCGTGCGCGCTTCAGGCCGTGCGCCGCCATGTAATCCATGCTGCCGTGGAAACCGTTGTGCAGCCATTGCAGGAGGCCTGGCTCGGCGGAGGACAAGTCCACATCGGCCACGCCGATCTGTGAGAATCCGAGCGCCCGTGCCCATTCGCGCAGGCGAGGCAACAACGTTCGTTCCCACGCATCTTGAGCAGCACAGGTCATCGGCCGATTCTAGGAAGCACGAACCTCGTGTGGTCCGGTGAGGCCGACTGCGTCGTGACGGCGCAGCGCCTGGCCGCGCAGCCTGCCATGCGGCAGGCCTTCATCGAACTTCATGGCACCCTGGGCGCCGGCAAGACCACCTTCGTGCGCCATCTGCTTTACGCGCTGGGCGTGACGGGCCGCATCAAGAGCCCCACCTATGCGGTGATGGAGCCCTACGAGCTACCCGGCGGCGACCCAGCCTGGCATTTCGATTTCTACCGCTTCGACGACCCCCAGGAGTGGGAGGACGCGGGCTTTCGCGACGTGTTCGCCGCGCGCGGCTTGAAGCTCGTCGAATGGCCGGAAAAGGCGCAGGGCATGCTGCCCGTGCCTGACCTCAAGTTCGACATGGCCATTGGCGACGACGAGCGTCGACACCTACACATCGCGGCGTTCACACCACGCGGCCTGGAGCTGCTGCCATGAAGATCGCAGCATCCCGCCGCAACGCGTTGCGCGCCATGGGGAGCCTGGTCCTGTTGCTGGGTGCGCGGGAGATCGCCTGGGGCGCCAGCATCGTCGCCGTGCGCGTATGGCCAGCCGACGACTACACCCGCGTGACGCTGGAGGCCGACACGGCGCTGGTGGCACGCCACTTCATGGCCACCCAGCCTGCCCGCCTTGTGATCGATGTCGAAGGCCTGGAGCTCAGCCCCACGCTGCGCGAACTCGTTGGCAAGGTGACCTCCGACGACCCCTACATCGCCGGCCTGCGCGTCGGGCAGAACCAGCCGCGCATCGTTCGGCTGGTGATCGACCTCAAGCAGGCCACCGCGCCGCAAGTCTTCACGCTGTCTCCCGTGGCGGCCTACCAGCACCGGCTGGTGTTCGACCTGTACCCCACGCAGGAGCGCGACCCGCTGCTGGCGCTCATCCACGAG
>CBFHAS010000094.1:0-17216 GCA_965653625.1 uncultured Burkholderiaceae bacterium
ATCATCACCATCTGGTCGAATCGAAATGCCACGTATTTCCAACTCACGACACTAGCCCTCGGCGATGGCCGCGTTCTGGGCTTCCAGCGCCTTGAGCGCCTGGGACAGCGAGCTGTTGGTGGTGCTGATGCGGCCCATCATCGTGTCCAGCGCGCCGTACTGCTTGGTCAGGCGCTGCTGCACCAGCGCCACGCGCTTTTCCAGCCGTTCCTGGTCGTGCTGGTTGCGCGTGATGCTGTCGCGCAAACCTTTCGTGCGCGTGGTGATGGCGCCGTCGCTCGCGATGAGCTGACTGGCCAGCGCCTTGGCCCGCACGGCGAAACCGTGCTCGCTGCTGTCGGCAGCAGCCGTGCTGGTGAACAGCTTGGCCACCTCGTCGGGCTGCGCAGTGAGCGCCGCGCTCAGTTTGGTGTCGTTGACCTTCAGCGAGCCGTCGGACTGCAGCTCAAGGCCCACGTCCGACAGGCGTGAATACACCAGCGAGGCGCTGCTGCTGTCGCCGAACAGGGTGCGCAGGTTGCTCTGCAGCGCCAGCGTGGCGCGATCGCCCTGCAGTGCGGCGCCCTTCTTGGCCGTGGCGTCGTACTTCGTCTGCTGGCTGATGTAGACGTTCATGTCGCTGAACGCCTTGGCGAAGTCGCTGACGGCTTTCTTCAACGTGGCCGTGTCCTGCGCCACCTTCACCTCCACCGGCGAGGCGGTCTGCTTGTACAGCGTGAGCGTCACGCCGGGGACCATGTTCTCCAGCTTGTTCGTGGCCGAGCTGACGGCGAGGCCATTGATCGTGGCGGTGGCGTTCTTGCCCGCCTGCGATTGCGACATCTGACCGGCCGCTACCGCAGGGTCGAACGCGAGCGCCGAAAGCCCGCTCGCGTCCGTGGCGTTGCCGTCGTCGTCGGTGGCGGTGATGCGCACGGCGCTGGCTGCGCCGGTGGCGTTGGAGGTGAGCACCAGGCGCGAGCCCGATGCGTCGTTGACGATGGAGGCCGTCACGCCGGCATGGGCGGCGTTGATCTTGGCCTTGATGCCGTCCAGCGAGTTGTCGCCCGCGCCGATGGCGATGTCCACCGGCACCTTGGCGGCATCCGCAGTAAAGGCGGTGAGACCGTCGTTCCAGCTGCCCAGCTCGATACGCAGCGTGCCGGTGCCCACCGTGGCGGCCGACGAGGTATAGGCCTTGGAGGCCAGGCTTTGGGCCTGTGCGAGGGCGGTGACCGACATCATGTAGGAGCCTGCCGCTGCCGAGCTCGTGGCCGACACGCCCACGCTGGCACCGTCGCTGGTGGTGGCGGCCGTACCCTGCCAGAACTGCGGCTTGGCCAGGCGGTCGCCGATGTCGCGCAGGTTGCCCGCGTAGCTCTGCAGCAGGCCGAAGGATGAAAGCTTGGCCTGGATGGTGCCGGCCTGCACCTGCAACTGCTCGATGGGCCGCCGTTCCAGCGCGACCAGCTGCGAGACGATGTTGCTGACATCCAGCCCGCTGCCGATGCCGGGAGAAGCAATGGTGGCCATAGGTGTCGATGCTCCTGGGTGCCTTCGGACCTTCGGCAGCCCGCGGGAAAACTTGAGCCGAAAAAAACGGCCGGAAGCTGCGGCGCCGTGCGCGCGGCCGCCTCCGGCCGCCCCCATCAGCCCTTGAGCAGCTGAAGCACCTGCTGCGGAAGCTGGTTGGCCTGCGCCACCATGGCGGTGGCGGCCTGCTGAAGCACCTGCGCACGCGACAGCGCGGCGGTCTCGGTGGCAAAGTCGGCGTCCTGGATGCGGCTGCGCGAAGCCGACAGGTTCTCGCCGGTGATCTGCAGGCTGGCCACTGTCGACGAGAAGCGGTTCTGGATGGCGCCCAGGTCGGCGCGGCTGCTGTTGATCTGCGACAGCGAGGCGTCCAGGACCGACAGCGCGCTGGTCGCGTTGGCTGCGGTGGTCAGGTCCACGGCGGCCAGCGAGGAGAACGAGCTGTTGTTCACGCCCGCTGCGCTGAACACCTGCGCGCTGGCATTGGCGGTGGAGATGGCGCCCTTGCTGCTCGCCATCGTGACGGTGCCGGTCTTCACGGCCGACACGGTGGTGCCCTCGGTCAGCGTGGTGCCGCCGAAGCTCACCGTCTCGGTGGCGCCGCCGGTGGAGGCGAAGTCCTGCAGGTTGATATTGCGGCCGTCGGTGGTCGACAGCGTGATGGAATTTTTCGCCGAGTTTGTGGTGAACGTGGCGGTCACGCCGGTACTGCCGGCCACGCCGTTGATGGCCGAGACCAGGCTGCTCAGGTCGTTCTGGTCGGCCACCACGGCCGACACCGCCGAGCCGTTGAGGTTGAACGTGATCGTGCCCGCCGTGCTCAAGCTGGTCAGCACCGCGCTGTTCGAGGCCGTGGCCGTCACGCCGATGTTCGCGCCGCCCGTGTTGATCGCCGTGGCGATGGCATCGGCGCCGGCGTTGGCGGCGTAGGTGATCGCGCTGCTGGTGCCGGCCGGGGTGCTCACCGTAAAGGCTGTGGCTGCAGTGGCAACGGTCACGCCGTTGGTGACGGCACCGCTCGCCGCAGTGACGACGTTGCCGGTGATCGTGCCGTCGGCTGTGAGCGAATGGCTGCCCAGCGACGAAGTGCGTGCGTCGACGATCTCGTCCACCGTGATGGTCTCGCCCGCGTTGGCCCCCACCTGGAAGACCTGCGCCGAGAACGAACCGTCGAGCAGCTTGATGCCGTTGAACGAGGTTTGCGTGCCCACGCGCTGGATCTCGGAGATGAGCTGCGCGGCTTCGGCGTGCAGCGCCGCACGGTCGGTGGTGCTGTTGGTGGCGTTGGCCGCCTGCACGGCCAGCTCGCGGATGCGCTGCAGGTTGTCGCCCACGCTGCTCAGTGCACCTTCGGCGGTCTGGGCCAGCGAGATGCCATCGTTGGCATTGCGCGCCGCCTGGTTCAGGCCGCGGATCTGCGTGGTGAATCGCTCGGAGATCGCCAGGCCGGCGGCATCGTCCTTCGCACTGTTGATGCGCAGCCCGGAGGACAGGCGCGCCATCGCGGTGCCGAGCTGGTCCTGCACCTTGCCGCTGGCGCGCTGCGCGGTGAGGGACGAGATGTTGGTGTTGATCGTCTGGGCCACGGTGGCTCTCCTAAGAATCGCTGGACTCCCGGCTCGCGAGCCGGCCTGTGTGCCCTGGAGTCGGCCTGCCCGTCAGGACCGATGGCACCGAGCGCCACGCCCTTTTAGGAGGGGGTGGTGAAGCGATTGTGGAGAGCGCCTTGCGGCACTTAAGCGGCGAAAAGCCTGGGCAATGCGGCCCAATTCCGTGCCGGGCGCCACGAAAAAGGCCCATGGAACCTTGCGGTCCCACGGGCCTGCCCCGTGCCCGGGAGCGGTGGCTGGCCGCCCCCGGTTTACCCCGTTGCCCGATTCAGCGCAGCAGCGAAAGCACTTGCTGCGGCAGCTGGTTGGCTTGCGCGACCATCGCGGTGGCGGCCTGTTGCAGCACCTGGGCACGCGACAGGTTCGCCGTTTCCGAGGCGAAGTCGGCGTCCTGGATGCGGCTGCGCGAGGCTGCCAGGTTCTCGCTGGCCGTCTGCAGGTTGGAGATGGTCGACGAGAAGCGGTTCTGGATGGCGCCCAGGTCGGCGCGGCTGCTGTTGATCTGCGACAGCGAGGCGTCCAGGACCGACAGCGCGCTGGTCGCGTTGGCTGCGGTGGTCAGGTCCACGGCGGCCAGCGAGGAGAACGAGCTGTTGTTCACGCCCGCCGAGCCGAACACTTGCGCGCTCGCGTTGGCGGTGGAGATGGCGCCTTTGGTGCTCGACAGCGCAATCGTCCCCGTCTTCACCGCCGACACGGTGGTGCCCTCAGTCAGCGTGGTGCCGCCGAAGCTCACCGTCTCGGTGGCGCCGCCGGTGGAAGCGTAGTCCTGCAGGTTGATGTTGCGCCCATCGGTGGTCGACAGCGTGATCGAATTCTTCGCCGAGGTGCTGGTGAACGTGGCGGTCACGCCGGTGGTGCCGGCCACGCCGTTGATGGCCGAGACCAGGCTGCTCAGGTCGTTCTGGTCCGCCACCACGGCCGAGACCGCCTGGCCGTTGAGCGTGAAGCTCAGCGTGCCGGCCGTGCTGACGCCGCTCAACACCGCGCTATTCGAGGCCGTGGCCGTCACGCCGATGTTGGCGCCGCCCGTGTTGATCGCCGTGGCGATCGCATCGGCACCGGCGTTGGCGGCATAGGTGATGGGGCTGCTGGTGCCCGCCGGCGTCGTGATGGTGAAGTTCGTCCCGGCAACGGCGGCCGTCACGCCGTTGGTCACGGCGCCGCTGGCGGCGGTGACCACGTTGCCCGTGATGGTGCCGTCGGCCGTGAGGCTGTGGCTGCCCAGCGCCGAGGTGCGCGCATCGACGATGGAGTTCACCGAGATGGTTTCGCCCGCGTTGGCGCCGACCTGGAAGGCTTGCGAGAGGAACGATCCGTCGAGCAGCTTGATGCCGTTGAAGGAGGTTTGCGAGCCCACGCGCTGCACTTCGGAGATGAGCTGGGCCGCTTCGGACTGCAGCGCCGCGCGATCGGACGAGCTGTTGGTGGCGTTGGCCGCCTGGACCGCCAGTTCGCGGATGCGCTGCAGGTTGTCGCCCACACTGCCCAGCGCGCCTTCGGCCGTCTGCGCCAGCGAGATCGCGTCGTTCGCGTTGCGGGTGGCGGTGTTCAGGCCGCGGATCTGGGTGGTGAAGCGCTCCGAGATCGACAGGCCCGCCGCGTCGTCTTTCGCGCTGTTGATGCGCAGGCCCGACGAGAGGCGAGACATCGCCGTGCTCAGCTGGTCCTGTACCTTGTTCGAGCTGCGCTGGGCGGTGACCGAACTGATATTGGTGTTGATCGACATTGCCATGATGAGTGACTCCTAAGGTTGGACTCCCGGCCTAGTCGCCGGCGTTAGACGCGTGTGCCGTCGATACAAACAGCCTTCGCGGCACCGTTGCCTGCCGGGGCGGGGCACCCTTGCCATCGCACCCGGCCGCCCGACGCTAGTCGTACCGCGGAGCCCTCAAGGCGCTGTCGCGCCCCACTTCGACACCTCGGCCGGCTAACCGGACCACGTTCCCGTTGCCAGGAGCGTTGGGATGCTTATCGGAGCGCTGTGCGGGGACTTTAGGCCCGGCGCCTGGCGCATGAAGGGCGTGGATGTCAAGCCACCCCATGCGCGGAATTGATGGGGAAAAGCCCTCGGTCTTGTCGGCTCGTGTCCGCAGCAGCGCAGGCGGATAAGGGTCTGCATGTAGGAATTGCGCTGACAAGCCCATTGGAAGAAGCGGGACTCAAGCCACAGAACAGCCCTGATGCCGGGCCGGTCGGGTGGTCCACACAATAGTTTCACGTTGAAGCAATCGCCGACGACGACAAATCAAGACCACGAGAGACCGGAGCCAGACGACATGAATGCAGAACAGATCCTGAGCGAAATCCGCGAGGCCAACCTTTCCTACCTCATGCTGGCGCAAAGCCTCATCCGGGCCGACCGGGAGCAGGCGCTGTACCGCCTGGGCATCAGCGAGGAAAGCGCCGCGCTCATCGCGCTCCTGAGCCCGGCCCAGATGATGAAGATCGCCTCCAGCAATACGCTGCTGTGCAAGTTCCGCATGGACGACGACCTCGTGTGGAGCCTGCTCACCAACCACGGCAAGGCAGCCAACGAGACCACCACGCGCTTGCATGCGTCTATCCTGATGGCCGGGCGCCACCAGGAAGCGGCCTGAAACCGTCTCGGGACACACGCCATGCGCAGCAAAAGCATCCTGACCGAAGCCCGGCAGATCGAGCGCGCCGTCACGCTGATCAAGCTGGGGGCACGATTGCAGGTGCTGGAGTCGGAGACCGACCTGTCGTACGAACGCCTGCTGCGCCTGTACAAGGAGGTCTCGGGAAAGTCTCCGAGCAAGGGGCAACTGCCGTTCTCCACCGACTGGTTCATGACCTGGCAGCCCAACATTCATGCATCGCTGTTCCTCAACATCCACGAGTACCTGAACAAGGTGGCCGAGATGGATGAGATCGACACGGTCATCAAGGCCTACCAGCTGTACCAGGAGCAGACGACTGCGCAAAGCCTCGAACAGCTCTTGTCCGTCACGCGTGCCTGGCGGCTGGTGAAGTTCATCGACAACGGCATGCTGACGCTCACGCCCTGCTCCAAGTGCGGGGGGAAATTCGTGACGCATCCGCACGAGATCGCCAAGCACTACGTGTGCGGCCTGTGCAATCCGCCCGCACGCGCCGGCAAGGGCCGCTCGGCCGGCGGTATCCACGTGCACTGAGGCAGTCGGCGCCGGCTTCAGAAGTGGACAACTTCACGAACGCAAACGAATCCGTCGGCGAGAGGTTTCAACTTTGAGTTCCGCTCGCCGATAAAACAAACGTACCTGGTTTTCCTTGTCTCCTCCTGGCACATTCAATGTGCTTTCCAAACGGGCCCTTTCGAGGGCCCGCTTTTTTTGTCTCCAGCGCGGATGCTCAAGTGGGCCGGGGCTGGGGCCGATAAAGCCCGCAGACATGCGCGTGGTACGCAATCAGCCGCGCCGGCGACCGGAACCTCACCTGCACCATGTTCGTCATCATTGGCTACGTCGTTGCGCTGGGCTGCATCTTCGGTGCCTACATCATCCATGGCGGGAACATCGGCGTGATCCTGCATGCGCTGCCCACCGAACTGATGGCCATCCTGGGTGGCGCGCTGGGCGCCTTTGCCGTGAACAACCAGCCCAAGGTGCTCAAGGCCACGGTCGGCGCGCTGCCGGGGCTGCTGAAGAACTCCAAGTACTCCAAGGCGCGCTACATGGAGCTGATGGCTTTGCTGTACGACGTGCTGCAGAAGGCGCGCAAGGAAGGTCTGATGTCCATCGAGAAGGACGTCGATGACCCGCAGGCCTCGCCGCTGTTCCAGAAGTACGCCACGGTGGGCAGCGACCATCACGTGGTCGAGTTCATCACCGACTACTTGCGGATGATGGTCTCGGGCAACTTGAACGCGCACGAGATCGAAAGCCTCATGGACAGCGAGATCGAGACGCACCACCACGAGCAGCACGCTCCGGTCGCGGCCATCGCGCGGCTTGCGGGCGCGCTGCCGGCGTTCGGCATCGTGGCCGCGGTGCTTGGTGTGGTGAACACCATGGGTTCGGTGGGCCAGCCGCCGGCGGTGCTCGGCGCCATGATCGGCTCGGCGCTGGTCGGCACCTTCCTCGGCATCCTGCTGGCCTACTGCGTGGTCGAGCCGCTGGGTGGCCTGTTGGAACAGAAGAACGACGAAGGCACCAAGGAACTCCAGTGCATCAAGACCACGCTGCTGGCCAGCATGCAAGGCTATGCCCCACAAGTGGCCGTGGAGTTCGGCCGGAAGGTCCTGTATTCCGCTGACCGTCCGAGCTTCTCGGAGCTGGAGAGTCACGTGAAGGGGAAGAAGTAACACCATGGCCGGCGACTCAAAAAAACTCCAGCCCATCATCGTCAAGCGGATCAAGAAGGGCGGCCATGGCCATCACGGCGGCGCCTGGAAGATTGCCTATGCCGACTTCGTGACCGCGATGATGGCGTTCTTCCTGCTCATGTGGCTCCTCGGCTCGACCACCGAGGGCGACAAGAAGGGCATCGCCGATTACTTCAACTCGCCGCTGAAGGTGGCGCTGATGGGCGGCAGCGGTTCGGGCGACTCCTCGCACGTGATCAACGGCGGCGGCCTGGACCTCTCCCGCCAGGGCGGGCAGACCAAGGCGGGCGACCACGAACCCACGCGCAAGACCATCAACCTCCAGGCGTTCCGGGCAGCGCAGCGCCGCGCCGAGCTCGAACGGCTGCAGGGACTGAAGAACCAGCTCGAGGGGCGCCTGTCCAGCGACGAGAAGCTCGCCGCGTTGAAGTCGCAGCTGCGGCTCGACATGACAGCCGACGGGCTGCGCATCCAGATCGTCGACGAGCAACAGCGCCCCATGTTCGCCAGCGGCAGCGCGGTGCTTCAGCCGCACATGCGCGAGCTGCTGCGCCTCATCGGCGAGGTGCTGGGCGAGGTGCCCAACCGCCTCACGCTGGAAGGCCACACCGATGCGGCGCCGTTTTCAGGCGGCGTCCTTGGCTACAGCAACTGGGAGCTCTCGGCCGATCGCGCCAACGCCTCGCGCCGGGAGCTGGTGGCGGGCGGCCTGCCCGACGAACGCGTGCTGCGCGTGCAGGGCCTGGCCTCGAGCATGCTGCTCAAGCCCGACGAACCGCTCGATCCGGGCAACCGGCGAATCAGCATCATCGTGATGAACCGCGACGCGGAGGACCGCTTCTTCGGCCGGCCCACCGAGCCGATCGATGTGTCGGATGCTGCGCGAGGCATCGAGGCGCAGCTCTCAACTTCCTCCGACACCACCCGATAACGCGGGCAACGCCCCCCGCGCGGCCTTCGCCTGCAAGGACAGCCCATGAGCACCACCGAGATGAAATTCCTGATCGTTGACGACTTCTCCACCATGCGGCGCATCGTGCGCGGCCTGCTGAAGGAGATCGGCTACAACAACGCCGAGGAAGCCGAGGACGGCGCGGCTGCACTCAACATGCTCAAGAGTGCGAAGTTCGACTTCGTGGTGAGCGACATCAACATGCCCAACATGAACGGCTTCGAGCTGCTGGCGGCGGTGAAGAAGGACGACACGCTCAAGCACCTCCCCGTGCTGATGGTCACCGCCGAGGCGCGCAAGGAAGATATCGTGCGCGCCGCGCAAGATGGTGCGGCAGGCTACATCGTCAAGCCCTTCACCAAGGCCACGCTGGAGGAGAAGGTACAGAAGATCATGCAGAAGCTGGCTACGGCAGCCTGAGGAGCACGGCATGAACATGGAAGACGTGACCCTGCTCGCTCCGCCGGTCCCCGTGGGTGCCTCCCAGGAGGTCTACGCCCAGATCGGCCACCTCACGCGGCTGCTGCACGACACGCTGCAGCAGCTCGGCGTGATGCCGCACCTGCAAATCGCCGCCGACAACCTGCCCGATGCCCGCAGCCGGCTCAACTACGTGGCCAAGAAGACGGGCGACGCGGCCGAGAAGGTGCTGAACTCGGTGGATCAGGCCAAGGCCCAGCACGAGGCCATCGCCCGCGAGACACGCGCCATCGCCGAGGCCATCATCCGCGACCCGGTCAAGGCGGTGGCCTCTGGCTCGGTGATGAACTTCGTAGGCGACGTGGAAGCCGCCACCGCGCGCATCGACCATCACCTGACCGACATCATGATGGCGCAGGACTTCCACGACCTCACCGGCCAGGTGGTGGCCAAGGTGGTCAAGCTGGCGGTGGACCTTGAGGACAACCTGGTGAAGCTGCTCATCCAGGTGGCGCCGCCCGAACAGGTGCAGCAGGTTCAGCAGGTGCAGAAGGTGCCGGTGGAGGCATTGAACGGCCCGGTGGTCGACCCGACTGGCCGCACGGACGTGGTCAGCGACCAGGGCGAAGTCGACGACCTGCTGGCCAGCCTGGGGTTCTGAGCGCCATCAGGGCCGGGCTGTGCCCGCGCCACGCGCGGGTTTCCTAACAGAGCAGGTGGCTGAAGGCTGTGGTCACGGCCTACTTTGCATGCCACGCGGTGCCCACGAACTTCCGGGCACTCCGGGCGTTCCGCCACCATGTCACGAAGCTCTGGATGCGACGTAGCGAGACCAACCGCCTGACGTGGGGATCGCGTGAAAGGATTGCTGATGCTTGGCTACCGACATTACCCTGGGCAGGTCCTCTAAGGGTAAGAACCAATTGGAACAACGCGCCGGGGTGTCTGTAAATTCCGGGCACGCCGTTTTCGGGGCATGGGCGTCTCAGTGGTGCAGGGCTGTTTAGTTGCTTGCTGCCTGAGTTATTAATTCAATGCCACGTTTTCGAGAGCTAATCCATGAAGAACGCTGTGGTTCTGTTGACCGTGCGGCCGAACAGGGGTCAAGTTGACTTCTTCCGCCAAATCGAAAGAGAGAACCTCGATCTCTTCGTGCTTGCCGATGACAACGACCTGGACAAGTCACTCTATGGCGATATTAGACTGATTCAGATCGATGATCGTTTTTGCCGAGATAACGGTTTCCGGAGGTTCAACCCAGTTATTGTTAAACCGTTCGAGTGCAGCGCATGGGACAAGGCGCTCTACTACTTCTCCTCCGTAAACACTGACTATGACAACGTATGGATCATTGAAGAGGATGTGTTCGTCACCACTCCAGATGTGATTCCTGAAATAGACAGGAAGTATGGAGAGGCGGACATCATCAGCGCTGCGAACAACGTGAATGAAACCGGCGAACTGGACAGTTGGTTCTGGTGGAAGCATGTTCCTGTAGCGGCGTTGCCTCTGCCATGGGCCTGGTCCATGGTCTGTGGGGTCAGGCTGAGCCGAGCGGCACTTGGGGCGATCAAGGATTTTGTTGCTCGCGAAGAGACGCGAAATGCGGCTTGTTTAAATATCGAATTTGTTTTCCACTCTCTTGCCTTGCATCAAGGACTGAAAGTAGTCGTCGCCGATGAGCTGAAAGGTGTGGTTTGGAGAAAAGACTGGTCAACTGACGAATTGTTGGGAGGAGGACTCTATCACCCCATCAAGGATGTTGAACGGCACGCTGTTCTCCGAAAAGAGATTGAATTGCATAAGATGCTTAAACAGGAAAGTTCCATGAGCAGCACATCGCAGGAAAAAATGGACGAAACGCTTGCAAGTCATTATGGTGGCGATTTCTATCGCGGGCACGATGAGATTTATCGAATGGCAAGAAGATATGTGGATATGCTGTGTTCTGCATTAAATCCTCTTAGTGTGGTAGATGTGGGTTGCGGACACGGGGTGTGGCTAAAGGCATTCAAGGATGCCGGGGCACAGAAGGTGGTTGGCTTCGATGGTCCTTGGAACAAACAAGGTGATATGGTTGACCAATCTATTATCTTTCATGGGGTCGACTTAAACGTACCAATAACAAAAATACACAAGGACAAATATGATTTGGCGATGTCTCTCGAAGTGGCGGAACACCTGGAGGAGAGATCTGCAAAAAGCTTCGTAGAATCCATGGTCCAGCTATCCGATGTCGTTATGTTCGGCGCGGCCTACATTAAACAGGGTGGGGCCAATCACATTAATGAACAGAGGCACACATACTGGGCCAAAATCTTTATCGAAAACAATTTCGTGCCCTATGATTTATTTCGCCCCGTTTTTTGGGGATCAGATATACATTGGTGGTATCAGCAGAACACGTTTCTATATGTGAATCGGAGTTCTGAGGTCATACAAAAGCTTTCAGATGCCGGGCATCATCCAATGCGGAATATTGCATTTATGGATTGCGTTCATCCCGTGCTATACGAAGGAAGGGCTTGACCGGAATGAAGCGAGGGCACGGCTGCCCATTGCACCCAATTGCGGTAGGGACGCTCATTGCTGAGCGCCCTCCGCACAGATCCGGTTGAATAGCGGCAGCGGCTGCTGAGCCTTGCGCCTGCTTGTCGAGCTTCTGAAGTGGCCTAATTTGGGCGTCCCGAAAAGGAACGTCTTCCACCCGCTGATCGTCCGCCAGGGCGGTCCGAAGCCCCGGAACAATGACGAAGCACCCTTAGCGGCGCTTCGCCATGGCACAGCAAGACGGACAGGACCGAACACTTCCCGCATCGCCGCGCCGGCTGCAAAAGGCCCGCGAGGAAGGACAGGTCGCGCGCTCGCGCGACCTCTCGCATTTCGGCGCCGTGGCCGCAGGCGGCTCGGTGCTTGTGGCGCTGGCACCGCAGTGCGTGGGTTGGCTGCAGGGCTTGCTGGCCCAGGCGCTGCACTTCGACCGCGCCGCGCTCACGCAGCCTGAGGCCATGCTGGAGCGGCTGGCTCCGATGGCCGCCGCGCTGCTGTGGATCGTGCTGCCGCTGGGCGCGCTGATGACCGTGGTGGCCATTGCCGGCGCCGCGCTGGTGGGTGGCTGGAACTGGACGCTTGCGCCGATCGCGCCGAAGTTCGACAAGCTCAATCCGATCACCGGCCTGCCGCGCCTGTTCTCCAAGCAGCAGCTTCTGGATGCGCTCAAAGCCTGCCTGCTGGCTCTGGTGCTGGGCACGATCGCCGCGCTGTACCTGCACCGCCATGTCGAGCAGTTCGGCGGCGTGGTGTCGCTGCCGTTGCCCGCGGCCCTGCGCCAAGTGGGCGACACGGTGGTGGCGGGGCTGCTGCTGGTGCTGCTGGCGCTGGCGGTGTTCGCCGCGATCGATGCCCCGCTGCAGCGTCACCTGCATGCCTCGCGCCTGCGCATGAGCCACCAGGAGATGAAGCAGGAGCACCGCGAGATCGAGGGCAACGCCGAGGTCAAGGCCAAGATCAAGGTGCGCATGCGCGAGATGTCGCGCCGCCGCATGCTGGCGGCCGTGCCCAAGGCCGACCTGGTCGTGATGAACCCGACCCACTACGCCGTGGCGCTGAAGTACGACGAGGCGAAGATGGCCGCTCCCAGAGTGGTGGCCAAGGGTGCCGACCTGCTCGCCATGGCGATCCGCGATGCGGCGCAGGGCGCGAAAGTGCCCGTGCTGCAGGCGCCGGTGCTGGCGCGCGCGCTCTACGCGCACGCCGAGATCGACCGCGAGATCCCCGCCGCCCTGTTCGGCGCGGTGGCGCAGGTACTGGCTTACGTGTACCAGCTGCGCGCCGCGATGGCCGGGCACTCGCCGATGCCGGGAGAACTGCCGGTGCTCGCCGTGCCGGCGGAGCTGGATCCGCATCGCAAGGTGAGCGAGTGATGAAGTCTTTCGTTCACTTGCCAGCCGCGTCCCAAAGGGCAGAGGGAGCCAAGCCATGAACGCACTTTCCCTCACCCTCCAGGCTTGGCTGGGCCCGCGCGCGAAGAGCATGCGCGGCCTCCTGGCGCCGGCCTTCGTGGTCATGGTGCTGGCCATGATGGTGCTGCCGCTGCCGTCCTTCGTGCTGGACCTGCTCTTCACCTTCAACATCGCCATGGCCCTCATGGTGATGATGGTGGCGGCCCACATGGTCCGCCCGCTCGACTTCGCCGCCTTCCCAGCCGTCATCCTGCTCACCACGCTGCTGCGGCTGTCGCTCAACGTCGCCTCCACCCGCGTGGTGCTGCTCGAAGGCCATACCGGCCCGGGCGCCGCGGGCAAGGTGATCGAATCCTTCGGGCACTTCCTCATCGGCGGCAACTTCGCCGTCGGCCTGATCGTGTTCGCCATCCTGGTGGTCATCAACTTCATCGTGGTGACCAAGGGTGCCGAGCGCATCGCCGAGGTCGGCGCGCGCTTCACGCTGGACGCGATGCCCGGCAAGCAGATGGCCATAGACGCCGACCTCAACGCCGGCCTCATCGACGAGAAGGAAGCCAAGCGCCGTCGCGCCGAAGTGGGCGAGGAGGCCGAGTTCTTCGGCTCCATGGACGGCGCGTCCAAGTACGTGCGCGGCGATGCCATGGCGGGCCTGCTCATCCTGGTGATCAACATCGTGGGCGGCCTGATCATCGGCATGGCGCAGCACGGCCTGGGCGCCGGCGAGGCGGCTGACAGCTACATCCTGCTGGCCGTGGGCGACGCGCTGGTCGCGCAGATCCCGGCACTGCTCGTCTCCGTGGCGTCGGCCATGGTGGTGTCGCGTGTCGGCAAGGAACAGGACGTCGGCGGCCAGATCGCCAAGCAGATGTTCAACTCGCCGCGCGCGGTGGGGGCGGTGGCCGGCATGATCGGTGTGCTGGGCGCCATTCCCGGCATGCCGCACCTGGTGTTCCTTGCCATCGCGGGGCTGATGGGCTGGCTGGCCTGGTGGATGCACGAGCGAGACAAGCGTCGTGCGGTGGAGCCGCCACCCGCGCGCGAGGTGCCGCCGCCCAATGCGGAGGCGAGCTGGGACGACCTGCAGCCGGTGGACACGCTGGGCCTGGAGGTGGGCTTCCGGCTCATCGCGCTGGTGGACAAGGCGCGCGAAGGCGACCTGCTGGCGCGCATCAAGGGCGTGCGCAAGAAGTTCGCGCAGGAGGTGGGCTTCCTGCCGCCGCCCGTGCACATCCGCGACAACCTGGAGCTCAAGCCCAGCAGCTACCGGCTCACGCTGCGCGGCGCGGTGGTGGGCGAGGGTGAAGCCTTCCCCGGCATGTGGCTCGCAATCAACCCCGGCGGCGCCAGCACCCAGCTCATCGGCACGGCCACCAAGGACCCGGCCTTCGGCCTGCCCGCGGTGTGGATCGAGGAGCGCCAGAAGGAGATGGCGCAGATGGCGGGCTTCACGGTGGTGGACTGCTCCACTGTGGTGGCCACGCACCTGTCGCACCTGATGCAGACGAACGCCGCCAAGCTGCTGGGCCGCGTGGAATCGCAGCAACTCGTGGATCACGTCACGAAGCTCGCGCCCAAGCTGATCGAGGACGTGGTGCCGAAGATGGTGGGCATCCCCGCACTGCAGCGGGTGTTGCAGCTGCTGCTGGAGGAGGGAGTGCACATCCGCGACATGCGGTCCATCGTGGAGTGCCTGGCCGAGCACGCCGCCGCCGTCACCGACCCCGGCGAGCTGGCGCGCCGCATCCGCATCCACCTGGCGCCGGCCATCGTGCAGCAGATCTACGGCCCCACGCGCGAGCTGGACGTGATCGCGCTGGAGCCCGAGCTGGAACGCCTGGTCACCCAGGCGCTCAACTCGCCCCACGGCGCCGCGCTGGACCCCGGCGTGGCCGACACGCTCACCCGCCGCGCCGCTGAGTCAGCGCAGCGCCAGGAAGACATGGGCGTGCCCGCGTGCCTGCTGGTGCCCGACTCCATCCGGGCGCCCATGGCCAGGCTGCTCAAGCGCGCGGCGCCCCGGCTGCGAGTGCTCGCGCACAGCGAGATCCCCGAGACGCATTCGATCCGCATCGGCTCGATCATCGGCGGCGCGGCGTAGGGGCTGCGAAGCGTCACCTGCTCTCCACGTCCGTTCGTCCGTTCGTCCGTTCGCACTGATCCTTCGACAAGCTCAGGACTGAAGGCAAGTCGAAGTGCCTGCACACCCCTGGCCGAAACGCGGAAACACGCCCCTTTCCGCCTCGTTTTCCGCCTCAAGTCCGGCACCCCCGCCGGAACAATGAACAGCAACAACTGACACACCAAGACCGCCGCACCGGGCAATTGCCGCTGTTTTGGGCCCCTCATCCACGCACTGCACACATGACGACGACCGGACACTCGAAGCGACATGCCAAGGGGCTGAACCGCGTCGCCTTCATCGGGAGCACAGCTTGAACGTCAAACGATTCAGCGCGAAGACCTCGCGCGACGCACTGAACCTGGTGCGGCAGCAGCTCGGCGACGACGCGGTGGTGCTGTCCACGAAGCCTTGCCCGGAGGGCGTCGAGATGCTCGCCATGGCGCCCGACAGCATGCAGCACATCGAGCGCATCGCCGCCTCGGCCGCGGCCCCCGCGCGCAGTGCTCAGCCCTCGTCGAAGACCGCCGTGCAGCGTCCGCCCCTGGCCCCCACTGAAGAAGTGCAGAAGGACGTCGAGCAGCTCGCCATGAGCACGCTTTCGTTCCAGGATTACGTGCGCGAGCGCATGCTCAAGCGCCGCCAGGCCGACATGAAGGCCGAGGCCGCTGCGCCGGCCGAGCGCATCGAGCCCGAGATGACGCCGCTGCAGGCGCGCCTGTCGGCCCGCATGAGCGCATCGCCCGCGGCTCCCGTCGCCGAGGCACCCGTCTCGCGCCCCGCGCCGGTGCTGCGCGAGGAGATCCGCGCCGAGCCGCCCGTGCTGTCGCTGGCCGATGCCGCCCTGCTGCATCCGGCAGCGCCTCAGCGCACCATCGACGAAGCCGCGCTCGCCCGCCGCGAGCACGAGATGATGAACGAGCTGCGTTCCATGAAGGGCCTGATCGAGGAGCGCTTCGGCGCCCTCGCCTTCATGGAAAAGCTGCAGCGCCAGCCCGCCCGGGCACGCCTGACCCAGCGGCTGCTGGATTGCGGCTTCTCGCCCGCGCTCATCCGCAAGCTGGCCGAGAACCTGGCGCCGGAGGTGAGCGACGAGCAGGCCTGGGCCGCTGGCGTGCTGGAGCGCAACCTGCTCACCGGCGAGGCCGAGCCCGCGCTGGAAGACCAGGGCGGCGTCTATGCGCTGGTGGGTTCCACCGGCGTGGGCAAGACCACCAGCACTGCCAAGCTTGCCGCGGCCTTCGCCACCAAGTACGGCGCGGCCAACCTGGGCTTGGTCACGCTCGATGCCTACCGCGTTGGCGCGCACGAGCAATTGCGCACCTACGGCCGCATCCTCGGCGTGCCCGTGCACACGGCGCACGACCGCGCCTCGCTGGAAGACCTGCTGGACCTGCTCGCTGCCAAGAAAATGGTGCTCATCGACACGGCTGGCATGGCGCAGCGCGACACGCGCACCCGTGAACTGCTCGACATGCTGGGCCACCGCGCGATCCAGAAGGTGGTGGTGGTGAACGCCGCGCAGCAAGGCGAAACCATCGAAGACGTGCTCATCGCCTACCGCGCCACCCTGGCGCGCGGCGTGATCCTCTCCAAGATGGACGAGGCCGTGAAGCTCGGCCCCGCGCTCGATGCGCTGATCCGCCATCGCCTCAAGATCATCGGTGTGGCCAACGGCCAGCGCGTGCCGGAGGACTGGCACCGGCTGTCCTCGCATGCACTGGTACACCGCGCGCTGCGCCCCACCGCCGGCACCGCCTATCGCATGGATGCCGGCGACATGAACCTCGTCTTCGCCGCCCCGCGCGCCACAGGTGCCGGCCTGCCCGCGTGAGAACGCCCACACGGTGTTTCCGATGAGCCTCATCTCCTCCCGACCCGCTCCTCTCGACCAGGCCGATGGCCTTCGCCGCATGTTCGCCCATTCCCGCATGCGCTTCGTGCCGGTGGTGTCGAACCCCCACGTGGCCTTCGGCGGCGTGATGCTGGAGCGCCTTACCGCCGCCTTCGCCGAACATGGCCGCCACACGCTGGTGGTCGACGCCGGCGAGCGCTCGCCCGAGCACTCCGAGATGGCCACGCTCGACATGGCTGAATGCATGGAGCAGCTTTCGCCGCAGGTGTCGTACCTGGCCGCGCGCGGGCTGCCGATCAAGTTTGTCGATACGCACGGCTCGACCGCGCCGTTCCTGCAGGCCGTGGCCGATGCCGCGCCGCGCGCGGAGGTGGTGTTGGTACATGCCGCGGCCACCGACCTGTGCCGCCTCTTCGCGCGCAGCGAGGCCCGCCCGCTGCTGCTGGCGGATGACCG
>CBFHAS010000095.1:0-17130 GCA_965653625.1 uncultured Burkholderiaceae bacterium
GGGGAACATCTCCGCGTGCACGATGCCATCACCCGCGGTGAGCCACTGCACGTCGCCGCCGCCGAAGCGCGCGGCGGCGCCGAGCGAATCCGAAGGTCGATGAGGCCGCGGCGCACGATGGTCACGGTCTCGAAGCCGCGGTGCGGGTGGGCCGGGAAGCCGGGCACATGCTCGCCGTGGTACATGCGCCACCCGCCGACGCCGGAAAAGTCGGAGCCGATCTGGCGACCGGCCAGCGACGCGGCGGGGCCATAGCGACCATCACCGCGCGGGTAGGCGTCGTCGTGATGGACGCAGAACAGGAACGGGTCCAGCGTGTCCCACGGTAAGCCAAGGGGGCGGATCTGGAGAATCGGATGTGGCATCGAGCGGTCTCATACGGCGGCGACAGCCGCGCGGCGGAGAACGCAGTGTCAGGGTTCGCGCAAGGCCCGCGCCGCGATGCGGTCTCTGCGGGCCCGCGCTCGGTGGGAGGGTCAGGCCTCCCAGGGCGGCACGTCGTTGAGTGCGACCTCCGCCACCTCTTCCGAAGCGGCCACGTTGGCCGAAGCAGCCGGCGTGGCGGTGGGCGCGGTGCGGTTGCCGTCCGCGCCTGGCGGGGCGAGCGGCTGCGTCGGGTCCAGCCAGCCGCCCAGCGCATCGATCAGGTCCGGGATCATCCGGCCGAGCTCGCCGGTCATGATCGCCACGTCGGCGTCGAAGCCGTTGTCGCCTTCGCCCTTCTTCTCCTGGCCCTCGAGCACGACGTCGAGCAGCTTGATCTTCTTCAGCGCACCTTGCTCGTTGAGCACGAAGGACACGCGGCCCTCCCACGTGAGCGCGAGCTGCGTGGGCAGCTTGCCTTGCCGGATGTGTTCGCCGACCTCATCGATCTCGAGCGTGTGACGGGCGTAGCGCACGGTGGACTTCTCGCTGTCGGGCTGCTTCAGCTCGCACTCGCGGTCGATGGTGAAGCCGGCGGGCGGCTCCTTGTCCGAAAGCCAGCCCGACATCGCAGTTGCCGCGGACAGTTGCGTCTGCATCTGCGTGACGCGGAAGCCGCCGCCCAGCAACTCCACCAGCTGGGACACGATGCGATCGGCCCGCTTCGGGCTGGTCACGCCGATGACCATGAGGCGATCCGATGGGGCAAGCCACACCGTGGTGTGGCCGCGCTTGGGGAAGGCGCGCGGCAGCAACTCGCGCACAATCTCTTCCTTCAGTTCCTTGGCGCGCTTGCCCTTGGGGCGCCGGCCCGTCTCGGCCTCGACCACGTCGAGACGTCGCTCCAGCTCGCCCTTCACGACGCCGCCGGGGACGGCCTTGGTTTCGGTGCAGAGCTTGAGAATCAGCTGACCGGCCACCTGCTCCGCGAGGGCGCCGTGCTTCTGGTTGCGGGGCTCGACGAAGCCGATGGATTCGGGTTGTGTGGCGCCGCACTCGACGAAGCGGGCGTCGTCAAGGCGGGATTCGATGTCGGCGATCGCAGGGGCATCCCATTGATCGATGCGGTAGACGAGGGCGTTCTTGAACATCGGCGACCAGAGGAGCGCGTCACGCGGGACGCGGTGGAACGGAGCCCGGCGGGGCAGTCGCGGCGCGGGGAGACGCAACCGGAGAAGCCTGCCGGGGAGACCGCGCCGCGAGGCGGGGCCGTGCAGGCCCGGCCGCGACACGGGGAAGGGAGGGCGATTGTAGGAGCCGCGCTGGGGCGTCAGGCTGGGTCTGATCGCGTGTCGCCGGATTCATCGCAGACAAGGCCAGGGACCACGCTCACATGCCTCCACGAGCGAGTTGTGCCGCGCACAGGCTACGCACGGTCTCGATCGTGTCCGCCTCCTCGGCCCGCTTGTCGAGCCGATAGCCTTTGACGCGCGCGAAGCGCAGCGCGAGACCGCCAGGGTATTGCGGGCTGGCTTGAAGGTCGTTGAATGCGATCTCGACCACCAGCTCAGGCCGCACGTAGACCGTGTTGTCGTCGCGGGCGCTCTCGCGCGCGAGCAGCTCGCGCGTCTGCCACTCAAGAAGTGTGTCTGTCATGCCTTTGAAAGTCTTGCCGAGCATCACCCAGCCGCCGGACGGGTCACGTGCGCCGAGGTGCAGGTTCGACAGCCACCCGCGGCGCCGCCCGTGGCCCCATTCGGCGGCGAGCACCACCAGGTCGAGGGTGTGCGCGCGCTTGACCTTGAGCCAGCTCGCGCCGCGGCTGCCCGCCTCGTACGGCGCGTCGAGCGCCTTCGCCATCACGCCTTCGTGGCCGCGCGCCAGCGCGTCGGCGTAAAAGTCTTCCGCAGCCGCGACGTCTGCGGTCATCAGGCGCGGGATCGCCAGCGACGCCGGCAATGCCTTGGTGAGCGCGTCGAATCGCTCGCGCGCCGGCCGATCGACGAGCGGCGTGCCGTCGTGATGCAGGCAGTCGAAGAAGTACACCGCGAGCGGCAGCTCGGCACGCATGCGCGCGATGTCGAGCTTGCGGCCGAAGCGACGCATCGTCACCTGGAACGGCTGTGGCGCGCCGCTCGCGGCCAGCGCAACGGCCTCTCCGTCGAGGATGAGCTCGTGCGCCGGCACCCCTTGCAGCGCCTCGACGACTTCCGGCACCGAGGCGGTGACGTCGTTCAGGTTGCGCGTATAGACCTTGATCTCGTGGCCCGCCTTGTGGACCTGCACGCGCGCGCCATCCACCTTCCACTCGAGCGCGGCGGTGCCGAGGCGCGTGAGCGCGTCGGCAATGTCGTTCGCAGCTTGGGCGAGCATCGGCTGAACCGGTCGATGCAAAGCGATGGCAAAACGTGCGAGGGCGCCCGAGCCCTTGGTGAGGGCCACGCGCGCGACAAGGCCGAGCTTGCCCGTGAACATCGCCGCACGTCGAACATCGGCCACCGACACATCGGCGGCCGACGCGATGGCGTCGATCATCACGCCTTCGAGCGCGCCCTGGCGCAATTCGCCCACGAGCAGACGCAACAGGAAATCCTGCTCGGCCGCGGTGGCGCGCTCGAACAGAGCACGCAGCTTCGCGCTGCGCTCGGCTGCGGAACCTTTGCCGCCAGTTGTCGCGATACGGTCCAGCGCGGCGTCGACATCGCGCAACGTCAACAAAGGTTGAGCCGCGTGCGAGGCACGCAGCGCGGCCAGCATGGCGTAGCCGATCCCGATGCGGCCCTGGCGCGTTTCACCGGCAAGGTACGCCACGGCGATCTCCACTTCGTCGGCCTGCGCGCCGCGCAGGCAGGCGGCGATTGCATCGCGCTTGGCCAGCCGGCTGTGGGTTTGCGCGACGCGGCTGGATGCATCGACCACGGCCGCGAGCAAGGTGCTCATGCGGAAAGGGCGAAAGCCGTACGAAGCAGTGGGTACGGCGTTCAGCCAGCCATCGCCGCGAGTGCTTTCGCGCCGTTGAAGAAGATCGGCCAGCCATCTCCAACGAGAACAGCTTCGAGCTCCGGGTACTCGTCGACGATTCTCTTCACCGAGGCCATCGCAAGAGTGCGATCTGCGAGCTTGCCGTCAGGCAACAGATTGAGTGCGCCGCCCACCTGTGCGCGTACCAGGTCGCCCGTGATGAGCGTGGTCTTCTCCAGTACGAGAGCGAGCTCGCCGGGCGTCTTGCTCCCTTGCATTTCAAGCACGCGCAGGCCAGGTGCAGGTTCGTCACCCTCGCCCAGCCAATGGGTGCAAGGAACCGGGAAGCTTTCGCGCTCGGCGCGTGGTCCGCACATGGCGGCACGGAAGTGCTGCGCGAGGCTGGATGCGCCTCGAACGTGATCAGAGTTCGTGATGACGATCAAGGCCGCACCGCCCAGGCGTTCAAGATGCCCTCGGTCATGTTCGCTCATCGGCAGCGGGTCGATGAGGATGTTGCCGCCCGGTCTGATCCACGCCACGCTGTTGAAGTCGACGTCGCGGCTTTCATCGAAGCACGACCAGGCGAAGAGGTCAGGGCGGTGCAAGCGTTTCATGGCGTCCTTGGTGGCGAAAGGTGACTGGGCGACTTGCCGATTTACCCCGTGGCTTGTAGTGCTCTTGGTCGATTCGGCACCCCGATGCCGCAGTCCAGGTCGCGATCCCAATGCGCAAGGTCCGCTGCCGCGCGGTAGGTGGTCTCAAGGAAGCGCAACAACGCGGTGTCGGGGTCTGCGGCAGAGCGCACGTCGTCGTACGGAAGCAGCCATTCGCCCATCTCCTCAGACCAGACCGCCCCGGTCGGCTCGATGCTCGCCTGAGCAAAGCCCTTCGGCGACGGATACGCGTAGGAGTAGAACGCGGCGCGAGGGTGCGCGTCGCTTCCCGGCCAGAAGCCTGCGCTGCTGACTTCGTGCGAATACGCCTCACGCGTGATGTCGTCCGGCAAGCCGGGAACGCCGCCCGGATGCATGGGCGCCGGGCGCCCCGAGAAGCGGGTCACGGCAAGGTCGAAACTGCCCCAGAAGAAATGGACCGGGCTCGACTTGCCGAGAAAGCTGGTCCGGAACAGCGCAAACACGCGGTTGGCCTGCATCAGCGCGCGCCAGAACCGGTGCACCGCAGTCGCGTCGTAGGAGGCGTGCACCTCGTCTTCAGTGAAGGGGATGGGTGCGGGAACCTCGTTGGGCACAAGGTTGATCGTCACGTCGATGCCAGCAGCGGCGAGCTCCCGCATGAAGCGACGGTAGAACGCTGCCACCGACATGGGTTCGAGCGCGAAGCCGCGGTCCGGCCCCTCCGAGGTGCTCACGATCAGGCGATGGTCGACGACATCGAAATCGATCTCGAGCATGCCTCGTCCGGCATGAATCGGCGAAGTGCCGAGTCCATGCGCATTGACGTACAGCGGCACCTGCCAGCCGTGATTGAGCCAGGGGGAGAGCACAAGCCTGACCTTGCCGACGATCTGCGTCCAGAGCTGCAGCGTCGCGGCGGTGTCGCGCCAGTCGCTGTAGGCCAGCGCGGGCCAAAGATTCGCCTTGTCTTTGGAACGATCCATGGCAGTCTCCCCTGTCCTGTGCGCATCTCAATTCTTGGGAGTGCGCGCGGGCGCTTGCGGTGGCGATGCGAATGGTGGTGAGTTTGCTCCTTTGCATGCTGCTGGTATGTGCGTGGTTAATCTTCTTTGAAGCGACTGATCTCACCTGTCCGCTGACCACCAGGCCCGTGCAGTCAGATCGATGGCGTCGCTGCGAGGCTGGCGCCCGCACCGGCACGGCGGCCGTCAATGCCCCCGTGCCGGCGCGCACGCCACGATCAGCGCGAAATCAGCTCGGCACTTTGATCACCGAGAACATGGCGGTGGCCTTGTTGTTCGTTTCGCTTTCCTCGGTGTTGAAGTTCCCGATATCGGCCAGCATGCTGGCGTCGAACTGAGAGTTCGAGAGGTCGCTGGTCGATACCGTGTGTTCGAAAGTCACCACCTGCTTGGATTGCAGCTTCAGCTTGGCTGACGACACTGGGTTCTCCAGCTTGACGCCATCCTTCTTCAGCGCACAGGTCACGAAGAAGTCGCCGGTCGGTGTGTTGCTGTCATTGACCACCACGTAGCGGACGACAACCGAGGAGTGGGACCGGGGATCCACGGAGCTGCCGTTCAGGATGGCTCGCCCGGTGGCCGGGGCGATGAGCTTGATGTAGGAGTAGACGTCGGACAGTTGAGCCATTTGAAAATCTCCCTTGCGATTGCGTTGCAGGATCGGCGCTCACTCTTGTTTGCGCCCTGATGTCGACTTGTTTGTTGTGTCGACGAAAGCAGTATCTACCTGCGATGTTTCAACGGTGCTTCACGCGGTGCGCCATTCGCTTCATTTGTTGCTGCGCGGCGACCACCGCCGCGGGACGACGTATGCCGGGCGGCCCATGCGCTACGAGGGCCAAGGCACCTCGTAGCGCTGTGGACACCGCCTGGCCACTACACTGCCGCCCCGCAGCATCGCCCGTCAGGTCCGCGAGCATCCATGAATGGTGATCGCGGCACCGTACCGATGCCCGCTCCAGCGGGCGGCCCTCATCAGCCCAGTCGCGAACCCGGAGAACTGAAGTGACCCCTCCGCAGACCTCATCTCATGCCGGCGACGACAAGCCGTCTTTCCTGCGTCGCCTGTCCTTGGCGTTCGGCACCTTTTTCGGCGTGCTCGGCAATGCCGAACTCGCCGCTGCGGTGGCGGCGCTGCGCCGTGGCGAAACGCCGGCTGCGCCTGCCGCCGCCGCGCCCGCACCCCCCGCAATGCCCACGCTCAGGGACACCGCACCCGACAGCGCGCTGCAGCTGCTGGCCCTGCTTCAACGCGAGGCGCGCCTCGTCGACTTCGCCCACGAGAGCCTGGGCAGCTACAGCGATGCACAGATCGGCGCCGCGGCGCGTCTGGTGCACGACGGCTGTGCCAAGGTGCTGCGCGAGCACTTCCAAATCGTGCCGGTGCGCGACGAACCCGAGGGCAGCCGCGTCACGCTGCCGGCCGGCTTCGATGCCGCCTCGGTGCGGCTCACCGGCCAAGTGGTCGGCCAGGCGCCCTTCAGCGGCAGCCTCAGCCATCGCGGCTGGCGGGTCGCGGAGGTGCGGCTGCCGCAGCTCGCCGAGCGGCATGACACGCGCGTGCTGGCGCCGGCGGAGGTGGAGCTGTGAGCGCGGCGCGCTACGCCATCGGGGTGGACCTGGGCACCACGCACAGTGCGCTGGCGTGGGTCGACATCGGCGCGAGCGACGGTGAAGCCACCGTGCACGGCGTCATGTCGATCCCGCAGCTCACCGCGCCCGGGTCGGTGGAGGCGCTCTCGCTGCTGCCCTCGTTCGTGTACCTGCCGCATGTCGAAGAGCTGGCGGCCGGCGAGCGGGCTTTGCCATGGGCAGCCGACACGCGCCAGATCGTCGGCACGCTGGCGCGCAGCCGCGGCGCCACCACGCCGGCACGCCTGGTCTCCAGCGCCAAGAGCTGGCTGTGTCACCCGGGCGTCGATCGCCGGGCGCCCATCCTGCCGCCCGATGCACCGCCCGAAGTGGAGCGCGTGTCGCCCTTCGATGCCTCGATGCGTGTGCTCGAACACCTGCGCAGCGCCTGGGACCACGCCCACCCCGACGCACCCTTGGCCGAGCAGGATGTGACGGTCACCATTCCGGCCTCGTTCGATCCCGCCGCGCGCGAGCTCACGGTCGAGGCGGCGCGCCAGTCAGGCTATGCCTCGCTCACCCTGCTCGAAGAGCCGCAGTCGGCGCTTTACAGCTGGATCCAGAGCAGCGGCGGCGGCTGGCGCAAGCAGGTACGACCGGGGGACATCATTCTCGTGGTCGACATCGGTGGCGGCACGAGCGACTTCTCGCTCATCGCCGTGCTGGAGCGCGAAGGCAGCCTGGAATTGCACCGCGTTGCGGTCGGCGACCACATCCTGCTGGGCGGCGACAACATGGATCTGGCGCTTGCGCATGCGGTCTCGCGCAAGCTCGCCGCCGCGGGCACCACGCTCGACGCGTGGCAGCTGCGCGCGCTCACGCATGGCTGCCGCGCGGCCAAGGAGAAGCTGCTGGGCGGAGACGGCGGCGCAACTGGCGATGCCCGCGCGGAGCCGGTCGTCGTGCCCAGCCGCGGCAGCAAGCTGATCGGCGGCTCCATACGCACCGAGCTGACGCGCGACGAAGTGGGCAACGTCATCCTCGACGGCTTCTTCCCGCAGGTGGAAGCGTCGGCGCGCCCGGTCACGCGCGTGCGCGCCGGCTTGTCTCAGCTCGGCTTGCCCTATGCGCAAGACGCGGCGGTGACCCGGCACCTGGCCGCCTTCCTCGGTCGGCAGCTCGGGGCCGTGGACGATCTCCATGGGTTTGCCGAGCGCGCCGCGGGCAGCTTTCTCCATCCGAGCGCGGTGCTGTTCAACGGCGGCGTGTTGAAGTCGCCCCTGCTGGAACAGCGCGTGCTCGCCACGCTGAACGGCTGGCTGGCGAGCGAGGAGGCGCCGCCGGCGCGGCTGCTGTCCGGGGCCGATCTCGATCTTGCGGTGGCGCGGGGTGCCGCTTACTACGGCTATGTGCGACGTGGCCGCGGTGTGCGCATTCGCGGCGGCACCGCGTTCGCCTACTACATCGCCGTGGAGTCTTCGATGCCTGCCGTGCCGGGCGTGGAGCCGCCCGTGCAAGCCCTGTGCGTGGCGCCGTTCGGCATGGAGGAGGGAACGGACGCTGAACTGCCCGCCCTCGAACTGGGCTTGGTGGTGGGCGAGCCGGTTCACTTTCGCTTCTTTGCCTCCTCGGTACGCCGTCATGACACCGTGGGCACGCTGCTCGATGCCTGGAGCCCCGACGAGCTGCAAGAGCTCGACGCCATTTCGGCCAGCCTGCCGCCCGCCGGCCGGAACGCGGGCGACTTGGTGCCAGTCAGGCTGCATGCGCGCATCACCGAGGCCGGCACGCTGGAGATCGAGGCGGTGCCGCGCGACGGCAGCGAACGCTGGAAGGTCGAGTACGACGTGCGCGGCGAGCGTCAGGAGGCGTAAGCCTGCTGACGGTGGCTGCAATGACCGCGTTCACGGTCGGCATCGACCTCGGCACGACCCACACGGTGGTGGCCTATGCCGACCGGGCGGGCGGCGTGGCGGCCGAGATCCGGCTGTTCAGCATCGACCAGCTCGTGGCTCCGGGAGAGGTGGCGGCCCGGCCGCTGCTGCCCTCCATGCGCTACCACCCGGCCCTGGGTGAGCTGCCGGGCGGTGAGACGGCATTGCCGTGGCACCGCGAGGGCGAAGACGCGGCAGTCATCGGCGAGCTGGCGCGGCGTCTGGGAGCGCAAGTGCCCGGCCGGCTGGTGGCCAGTGCCAAGAGCTGGCTCTCGCACAGCGGGGTCGACCGGCTGGCCGACATCCTGCCCTGGGGTGCCGCGGAAGGTGTGCCCCGCGTATCGCCCGTCGAGGCCAGCGCGAGCTACCTGTCGCACCTGCGCGCTGCATGGAACCGGCGTTTCCCCGCCCAGCCGTTGGAAGCGCAGGAGATCGTGCTCACCGTGCCCGCATCCTTCGATGATGCGGCGCGGGCACTCACGCTCCAGGCCGCCCGCGACGCTGGCCTGCCGGCGCTGCGACTGCTGGAGGAGCCGCAGGCCGCGTTGTACGACTGGTTGTTCCGCCACCGCGACGCCCTGACCCGCGCGCTTGCGGACACATCGCTGGTGCTGGTGTGCGACGTGGGCGGCGGCACCACCGACCTCACGCTCGTGCGCGTCGATTGGCGAGGCGGCGAGCCGTGCCTTGAACGTGTCGCGGTCGGCCACCACCTCATGCTGGGCGGCGACAACATGGATCTCGCGCTCGCCCACCTCGCCGAGCGCAAGCTGGGCGAATCCGGTGGGCCGGCATCGCGGCTCTCTGCCGGCCAGCTTGCGCAGCTGGTGGAGCGGTGCCGGGCGGCCAAGGAGCAGCTGCTGTCTGCCGAGGCACCGGCCCGTGCCGCCGTCACCCTGCTCGGGACCGGTGCCCGTCTGGTGGGTGCGGCGCGTTCGGTGGAGCTTGAGCAGGCCGAGGTGGAGCGCAGCGTCGTCGACGGCTTCTTCCCCGTCGTCAGCCGCGAAGACGCGCCGCGCCGACGCGCCGGCGGTCTGGTGGCGCTGGGCCTGCCTTACGAGAGCGACCCGGCCATCACCCGTCACATTGCGGCCTTCCTGCGCCAGCATGCCGACGCCGGCTGGCCCGATGCGCTGCTGCTCAACGGCGGCGTGTTCCGCGCCGACGCCATCGCAGATCGCCTGCATGCCGTGCTGGCCGGCTGGCGCGGTGCGCCACTGCGCACGCTGCACAACGCCGACCCCGACGTTGCGGTCGCTCGCGGTGCCGTCGCCTACGCACTGGCGCGCCGCGGCCTGGCACCGAAGATCGCCAGCGGCTCACCGCGCAGCTACTTTCTGCTTTTGGGCGATGGCGATCGCCAGGGGGTGTGCGTGCTGCCGCGCGGCACCGATGAGGGCCATGAGCTGAGGCTCGAAGGGCGTCGCTTTGCGCTGCGCTTCGGCGAGCCCGTGCGCTTTCACATTGCGGCCTCCACCGCCGATACGGCGGGCCGGCCACCGCGCGCGGGGGAGGTCGTCGACCTGCAGGGCGCTGATGTGCAGCGGCTGCCCCCTTTGGCGACCGTCGTGCGCGCCGCTGAGAGCGGCCGGGCGCGTGGCGAGATTGAAGTGGAGTTGGCTGCGCAGCTCACGGAGGTGGGCACGCTCGACCTGGAGTGCATCGCGGCGGACGACGCGGCGCAGCGCTGGCAGCTCGCGTTCCAACTGCGCGGCCAGCCGGAGGCGACTGCTGACGCCACGCGGCCGCCGCGTTGGCCCGAGGCTGTGCAGGCCATCGACCTGGTGTTCGGCGCGCGCCGGCGCGAAGTCAACGCGAAGGCGGTCAAGCAATTGAGGGCGCAGCTCGAATCGCAGCTCGGCCAGCGCGATCGCTGGTCCAGCCCGCTGTTGCGTTCGCTCTTCGACGAGCTGCTGCAGCGCCAGCGCGGCCGGCGCCGCTCGGCCGACCACGAACGTGTGTGGCTGAGCTTGGCTGGCTGGTGCCTGCGCCCAGGTTTCGGCGAAGCTCTCGACGGCTGGCGCATCGAGCAGCTGTGGCCGCTGTATGGGCATGGCGTGCAGCACGGGCACGACGCGCAGGTCAATGCGGAGTGGTGGACGCTGTGGCGGCGTGTCGCGGGCGGTCTGGAGGACGCGGCGCAGGCGACGCTGCTGCAGGACTTCGCGATGGTGCTGCGCGCAGAGGAAGCCGGCATCACCGAACGTCCGGCGCACCTGGTGAAAGGTGGCTGGGACGACATGGTGCGGCTGGTCGCGTCACTGGAGCGTGTGCCTGCCGCGCACAAGGCGGAGGTGGGCGACTGGCTGCTCGAACAGTACGCAAACGGCCGGCCGCCGCGGCGCGGTGTGTGGACGCTATGGGCCATCGGCCGTCTCGGGGCGCGGGTGCCGTTCTACGGCAGCGCGCACGGCGTGGTGCCGTCTGAAGCGGCGCTGCCTTGGCTGGAAGCCTTGCTGGCGCTGGACTGGAAGCGCAGCGACGGCGCGGCGGCAGCCGCCGCCAACCTGTCGCGGCTGAGCGGTGACCTGGCCCGCGATCTGCCGCGGGAAGCACGGGAGCGGGTCATCGCGCGATTGGACGCCGCCCATGCACCGGCCGGTTGGATCGAGCGTGT
The DNA here is from genome assembly GCA_965653625.1 of uncultured Burkholderiaceae bacterium. Classification (GTDB taxonomy): domain Bacteria; phylum Pseudomonadota; class Gammaproteobacteria; order Burkholderiales; family Burkholderiaceae_C; genus Albitalea. Next base: position 11,108 of record CBFHAS010000095.1, read on the forward strand.
GCGCGAGGTGGCGGCGCTCGATGAAGTGGGGCAGAGCGGCGTCTTCGGTGAGTCGCTGCCGCCCGGGCTCAAGCTGATTCGTTGAGCGCTTTGGCCGGCGTGGGGAACGCTGCAAGAGCGCAAAGGTCAATCGGCACTCAAGGCATAGGAGCCGCACTGGCATGAACCCGATTCACGAAGACATCCCCGGCGGCGTGCCCGTGAAAATGTGGACCCACGGCGTGCCGGTAGAAGACGAGGCAAAGCGGCAGCTGGCCAATGCTGCACGCCTGCCCATCGTCTTCAAGCACATCGCGGCGATGCCCGACGTGCACTTCGGCATCGGGGCCACGGTGGGATCGGTGATCCCCACGCTGAAGGCCATCATCCCGGCGGCGGTAGGCGTGGACATCGGCTGCGGGATGATTGCCTGCAAGACCACGCTGGCCGCGGAGGATCTTCCAGACAACCTGGGCCCGCTGCGCTCGGCCATCGAGCGTGCGGTGCCACATGGCCGAGCTCCGGGTTCACGTGATCCGGGTGCCTGGCAGAAGGTGCCCGGGGCCGTGGACACCGCCTGGGCGCAGCTCGAGCCCGAGTTCACGCAGCTTTGCCGCGACTACCCGAAGCTGGAGAAGACTAACCACCGCAACCACCTCGGCACGCTGGGCACCGGCAACCACTTCATCGAGGTGTGCCTGGACGAAGAGAAGTTCGTCTGGTTCATGCTGCACTCCGGCTCGCGCGGCGTGGGCAACGCAATCGGCACGATGTTCATCGAGCTGGCCAAGCAGGATGCAATGCGTCAGCAGGCCAACCTGCCTGACCGCGACCTGGCCTACTTCGAAGAAGGCAGCCGCTACTTCGGCGACTACGTGCGGGCTGTGGGCTGGGCGCAGAAGTTCGCCGCGCTCAACCGCGAGGTGATGATGCGCCGCGTGATCGAAGCCGCGAAGACCGTGATCCGCAAGAACTTCCAGAGCCACATCGAGGCGGTGAACTGCCACCACAACTACGTGCAGAAGGAACGCCACTTCGGTGAGGACGTGTACGTCACCCGCAAGGGTGCGGTGAGTGCCAAGGCCGGGCAACTCGGCATCATCCCCGGCAGCATGGGCGCGCGCAGCTACATCGTGCGCGGCAAGGGCAACGCCGAGTCGTTCGAGAGCTGCTCACACGGCGCGGGCCGCGCCATGAGCCGCGGCGAAGCCAAGCGCCGCTTCACGCTGGCCGACCATCGCGCGGCGACCGAAGGTGTGGAGTGCCGCAAGGACAAGGACGTGATCGACGAAACGCCCGCGGCCTACAAGGACATCAATGCAGTGATGGAGGCGCAACGCGACCTGGTGGAGGTGGTGCACACACTCAAGCAGGTGGTGTGCGTGAAGGGGTAGGGTGGTGGTTGCCGAAGTCAGGATTGCCATGCACGAGACGCCCATCCGCCGCTTGATGCAAGCAGACGTGAGCCTGCTGCGGCAGCTGAACACTGTCTTTGCCGAGGCGTTTCAGGATACCGACACCTACCTGGGCGAACCACCCGGCGAGGCGTATTGCCGCGAGGTGCTGGGCAAGGAGCATGTGATCGTGCTCGTGGCCATGAAGAACGAATTTGTGATCGGCGGGCTCGTGGCATACGAGCTTGACAAGATGGAGCGCGCGCGGCGTGAGATTTATCTCTACGACCTCGCCGTGGCCGAACCGCACCGGCAACAAGGGATCGCCACGAGGCTGATCGAGAAGCTACGCGCCATTGCTCGCGAGCGCGGTGCGTGGGTGGTGTTTGTTCAGGCGGACTACGGGGACGACCCGGCCATTTCGCTGTACGGGAAGTTGGGAGCGCAGGAGGAAGTGCTGCACTTCGACTTGCCGGTGGAATGAAGCAGTTCGAGGAACGTTGCTTCGAGTCCTTGTCGTCGCCGTCAAGCCGGTTGGTGCGGCAGATGGCCTGGTTGTCGTCGCGCGGCTCGTCGTCTTCCCGAAGAACGTGTTCTTGAACAGCCAACCCTCACGGTGCACTCCGTGCCTCGTGAAGGCACGGATTCAGGAGGAAAGCTTAACGGCAAGTCCCAGCAGGACTATGCCCATGAAATAGCGTTGCATGGCCATCCACAATGGATTTCGAGAAAACCAGGAGGCCACTTTTGCTGCGGAAAGAATAATGAGCAGATTGACCGTAAAGCTGACGAGGATCTGGATCAGCCCGAGCACAACGCTTTGCTCAAAAACAAAGCCATCATTCGTGGCAATGAACTGTGGAAACAGAGACAAATAAAAAACGGCGATCTTCGGGTTTAAGGCGCTGGTGAGAAAACCCATTAAGAAAAGCTTACGCGGCGGATCGTGCGGCATTTCATTCACCTCAAAGGGTGAGCGCGCTCCCGGGCGCAGTGATTCCCAGGCCATCCAAAGCAAGTAGGCCGTTCCCGCGAGTTTCAGCGCGAAATAGGCAACGGGCACGGTCAAGAACAAGGCACTCAGGCCGGCAGCAGTGGCCAGCATATGCACCAGGAAGCCTGGAACGAGCCCAAACAATGAGATAACACCCGCCCTTCGTCCCTGGCAAACCGTCCGTGAGATCAGGTAGATCATGTTCGGACCAGGTGTGAGCACCAATAACAGTGCCGCACCTGTAAACATCACCAAATTGTCGAGAGAAACGATCATGGGTTTGACAAGATCAAAGGCGTGCTGCCCCTGAAAGTTGAAATGGCCCGCAGCAGTTGATTCACCGCTGCGGGCTCAGGACAGAGTGACGCCGCCGGCCGGAGCCCACGGCGTATTTCAGTTTTGCGTGTATCGCAGCTGACCCTCGTTCCGCTCCGCTTCGGACAGGCTGGTGGAAACACCCCGCTGATCCCAGGTGGACGGATGCTTATGCCAGCTCGTGCTGCGCGCTGAAGCGCTCTTCAAGCGGCGAAGCATGCCCCAAGGAATGATGACGAGAGCGAAGATGGCAAAGGCAAGTAGTCTGTGTCCCATGATGTGCTCCTGATTCAACCTAAAAACAGCAGTTACCCCGACGCAGCGGGCGCCGGAGGCGGGGTCGGCAAAGCGGATTGGCCAACGATGCTCTGGCAGATGTAGGCCGCGAGGGCGCGCCAACGGTCGAGTTTGGGCAACTGGTCCGCGGCGTTCTTGACATGACGCAGGCCGCTTGAACATGGGCGATCATCGACTTGATCAGCCCCGCCTCGGCGTGCATCGCGTGATGTACAGCGTCGTCTGCCCGCCGTGGCTGTTGCACCTCGTCGTGAGGCAGCACCAGCACCAGGTGTTCGCTGCCCTTGCGGCGTGGCCTGTGCCGTCTCGTCCCACCGCACATGCATGTGCGGTTCAATCCAACGGAATGGCCTCGCGCCAGTCGATTTCCTCGTGGAACGGCGGCTGGTTGTCGCGACGCAGGATGAAGTGCCCGAGTACCAGCACGTCGATGCCGGTGCGCATGAAGCAGGCGTAGGCCTGTGCGGGTGTACAGACGATGGGTTCACCGCGCACGTTGAACGAGGTATTGACCAACACCGGGCAGCCGGTCTTCTTCTTGAAGGCGCGCAGCAGCGCCGCGAACGCCGGATGCGTGTCGTCGGCCACGGTCTGCACGCGTGCGGAGTAGTCCACGTGCGTGACGGCGGGAACCGTCGAGCGCACCTCGTTGATCGCCGCCAGCCCTTCGGGCGGCTTCTGATCGTTCTGGCGCTGGGTGCGCATCTCCTCCAACACCGGCCCCACCAACAGCATGTAGGGGCTGCTCTGGCGCACGTCGAAGAAGGCTTTCGCGTCCTCTTCCAGCACCGCAGGAGCGAACGGACGGAACGACTCGCGGAACTTGATTTTCAAGTTCATTGTTCGCTGCATGGAGGTGTCGCGTGGGTCGCCGATGATGGAGCGCGCCCCAAGCGAGCGCGGGCCGAACTCCATGCGGTCCTGGAACCAGCCGATCACCTTGCCTTGAGCAAGCTCGTCGGCCACAGCATCGTAAAGATTGGCGTCCGAGCAGCGCTGCGCCGGGTAGCCCTGGGTGTCCAGGAAACGCTCGATCAGGACGTCCGAAAAGCTGGGGCCCAGCAGCGCGCCGTGCATGCCATCAGTGCCGGCCTTCACATGAGGGCGACCGCTGCTAGCCACACACGCGTCCAGTGCCGCGCCCAGCGCGCCGCCGGCGTCGCCCGCGGCCGGCTGGATCCACAGCGATTGGAAGATGCCGGCGCGGCTGAGCACGCCGTTGGCCACGCAGTTGAGTGCCACACCGCCGGCCAGACAGAGATGGCGCTCGCCGGTGCGTTGCTGCGCAGCCCTGGCCAGGTTGAGCACCGCCTCTTCCGTCACGGCCTGGATGGAGGCCGCGAGGTCACAGTGGACCTGTTCGATTCGGCTTTCCGCGCTGCGCCGCGGCAGCCTGAACAGCCGCTCGAAGGCCGTGCCGATCATCTGCTCGCCGCGCAGAAACTCGAAGTATTCGAGGTTGAGCTCAAACGAGCCATCGGGCTTGAGATGGACCAACTTGTCGCGGATGACGTCCGCGTACAGTGGCTTGCCATAGGGCGCGAGCCCCATCAGCTTGTATTCGCCGGAATCCACCTTGAAACCGCAGTAGCTGGTAAAGGCCGAGTACAGCAGCCCCAGTGAATGCGGGTAGGAAATGGAGTCGCACAGCTCCAGCTTGTTGTCGCGGCCGTGCCAGATGGAGGTGGTGTGCCACTCACCCACACCGTCGACACACAGCACCGCCGCCGAGCGGAACGGCGAGGGGTAAAAGGCGGAGGCGGCATGTGAGCGATGGTGCTGCGACGTATGGAAGGCGCGCACGCGGCCGCGGTTGAGCGACTGCAGCTCGCCTTCCACCTGGCTCAACACATCGCGCTTCCAGCGCATCCACTCGGGCAACACGCGCATGAAAGCGCGCATGCCGGCGGGCCCGCCATCGGCGAACGAGGCCAGCACGCGGCCAAACTTGACCTGCGAGTCCTCGTAATAGGCCACCGCATCCACGCCATCCAGTGAGATGCCGGCCTCGTCAAGGCAGTACGACACCGCGTTCCTTGGGAAAGAGGAATCGTGCCGCACGCGGCTGAAACGCTCCTCCTGCGCGGCCGCGACCACGACACCGTCGCGCACCAAGGCTGCCGCACTGTCGTGGTAGTAGGCCGAAATGCCCAGGACACATCTGCTCATGTAAATGCCACCTCCAGGCCATAGGCCCTGTGCTGGAGCGCCAGCGGCGCCTGGGCCGCGGTTTGCGGCTTGGCGCGCAGCGTGGCCGCGATCCGATCGAACATGCGTTGCAACGCGCTGCCGCGTGCCGCGGCAAGCGAGTCGTAGCCCAGGCGCACGCGAGCCCAGGCTGCCGGGATGGCTGCGCTGCCCTGGGTATGGGCAACGTCGCTCATGTAGGCATCGATGGCATCGGCCGCCCAGGCCGAGTGGCCGGTACCGACGTTGTCGATGGTGTTGTGCAAGTCCACGAACTGCGTGTCGAAGCCGTGGGCACGCAGGAAGCGGCTGGCTTCGCGGTAGCCGTCGCCCACGCCCGAAAGCTCCATCGCCAGGTTCATGCCGAGAACCTCAGGCTGGAAGCAGGTGGGAAGCTTGCCCAGGCACAGCCAGTACACCGGCGTCACGAAGGAGGTGTCATCGAAACGTGGGTCGAACGCGAACTCCCACGTGCCCGTTTCGGCGAGCTTGACGCCCATGGAGGCGAGCAAGTCGCGGTAGATCTTGGGATGGTTGAGCGCCCGCTGGCCATTGCCCAACTCATCCCAGAAGATGCGAAACAGCGGACGACCCACGGCCGAGCAGGCGTAGCCCAGGTCGGTGTAGCCCTGCAACCAGGCGCCGTCGATCAGCAACAGCGGCGCCAGCTGCAGCGTGGAGCGAACGACCTCCTCGCGCGTGTGCGGAATCTGGTTGCGCTCCATCTCTTCGAAGGCTTGCCCGTGCAGGTCGTGCTGCCCAAGCAGCCAGGGCCGCAGGCCCGTGGCCGTCCATTGCGCGGGCAGGGCTCGAGTCGGGTCAGACACACCCTGGCGCGTGCGGCGCAGGCGTCGCTG